>JAGHTX010000033.1 GCA_018065105.1 Bacillota bacterium | reverse complement strand
CGCACTCCCCTTACTTAATGTTGGTAACACCAGTGTTTTAAGGAAGGAATATGGAACTTCTGTAAAATACGAACCCTGCGAGAATAGGTGTTCGGTTAATGTTCCAACCAGACTGGATTGAATCGTTAATGTCATTTCTTAGAAATGACTTTTCTTGGGTTGCTTTTGTTTTTAGTAAATGTATTTTCACAAAAAATAGCGACTAATCTAAAGCCACGTTTTAGATTAGTCGTATAAAGTTAGGGAAAAATATAACTGTAAATGCTTATTTTGGATAGTATTCTATCCTGCATCTCATGTCTTTATAGATGATAATCATATACTGATCATCGATCTCTTCAATCAAGGCATATCGAAATAGAAGATTTACATCTAAATTATATCGCTGGGCTAATTCTGGAATGATTTCATTTCTTGGTTTGGATAATTTTGGCTTGTACCATCTCTTTGGTTTTGTCTTATGAAGAGGGAAATAATCCTGAATTAACAGATCGTGATATTCATAATTTGTATAGGTATCCAAACATTCAAATAAATCATGTAGTTGATAACCGATGGCTGGATATCGCGAGTTGTAATATAAACCAAGTTGATAAAAGAATTGGAAGGCAGAAGAATAATTTTTCATGATTTCAGGCAGACTCTTTTTAAAACGGCCTGAATTCCAGTATTTCTCTAACATATCTTCCGCAATATGGATATTTTTTATATCTTCTTCATCCATCCATTTATTTTTGATCATTTCATATGGAGAATTCTCCTGATAAATATATCCATAATCTTCCGCA
Source organism: Bacillota bacterium (assembly GCA_018065105.1). Lineage (GTDB taxonomy): Bacteria > Bacillota_I > Bacilli_A > Erysipelotrichales > Erysipelotrichaceae > Floccifex. Next base: position 1,770 of record JAGHTX010000033.1, on the reverse strand, counting down.
TTTGTTCTTAAACTTGTTCCTCTAAGTAGCTTTAAAAATCCAAGCTGAAGTTCTTTGGCATGAAAGGCAAATACTTCATCAAAGGATTGTTGAAATCTTTCATACGTTTCAAAAGGCAATCCCGCAATTAGATCCAAATGAAGATCACAGTTTTCAAATGTCATCAGTTCACGAACAACTTCTGACAATCTCTTAAAGTTTTGAATTCTTTTTACCGCTTTGTTCGTTGGTTCATAGGTAGATTGAATACCCACTTCAAATCGCAATACACCTTTTGGAGCATTGTCTCGAATGAATTCGATAATGGACTGTTGAAGCACATCCGCATTGATTTCAAACTGGTATTGTTGACCTTCGCTGTAGTTTTTAAAAATATAATCCAAAATTTTAATGGCATGCTTGGCATCGGCATTAAAGCTACGATCTAAAATCTTTATTGTTTTGGCTTTACTATGACAGATGATATCTAGTTGTTTCTTTAGATACTCTTCACTAAAGAATCGTAATCCATGCTCTAAAGAAGAAAGACAATACTGACATTGGAATGGGCAGCCACGACTTGTCTCAAAATAGAGCAGTCTTTTGCCTTTATCTTTTTCATCTTCCGCTAAATTATATGGAGAATCTAACGATTCGACGTAACGAAGATCACAACAAGAAACTTCATTGCTGATATTTCCTTTATAGCTAACCCCTTGAACATGAATTTCTTCATGATTCTCGATTTGACTCAACAATTGAGGGAATGTTTGTTCTCCTTCACCACTCATACAATAGTCTATCTCAAATTCCTCAATGAAATGAGCAGGTTCATAAGTCACTTCCGGTCCTCCAAGAATCAGGATAATTTCTGGATTCATTTTCTTTAATAAGGCACATAACTTTTTATGGTGTTCCACATTCCAAATATAGGTGGACAAGGCAACGATATCATAATTGTGTTCGATGATATCCTTGGCAACTCTTTCTAAATCATCTTTGATTGTATATTCTTTAAAATCAATATCATGCTCCTTGTAAGAAGCAACATATAATAAACGGATAGCCAAAGAAGTGTGTATATATTTGGCATTTAAAGTGGTGATTAATGTTTTCATACATACTATTATACGAATTTTTTTGAAATAATCACTCTTTTTCAGTTCCTATTCATCAAAAGTAGAAAGGAATCATGTCCATGAAAAAGAAACATGAATTACCTGAATGTCCAGACGCAACGACGTTTTCCTTAATTGGTTCAAAATGGAAATTATTTAATATAAGAAATCGACTCGTAAAACCATATCGATTTAATGAATTATTGAATTCATTAGAAGGAATCTCTCATAAATTCCTAGCCGATTCACTTAAATCTATGGAAAAGGATGGTATTATAGAGCACATTGATTTTAAAGAAAATCAAAAAGTATAATATCAATTTCAGGATAAACCTATTGAAAAAGAAAAAATCGGTATTGTAAATGCCAGTTGTGAAAATAGAAACTGTGGGAAAGGTGTTGGCGTTAACGCAGAGCAACCATCCATTATTGATGATTTAACAATAAAAAGTGGATTTTATGGATGTTAATCTTTAGCGATGGTATGTATTCCAAAAGAACAAATAGATAAAGTCAATCCTATTGGTGGTGCATTTGCAGTTGCAGAAAATATGGTTTTAGAAGCTTATGATTTAGGGGTTTCCAGCTGTATAGTCGGAAGAGCCGTGGCAACATTTACACAACCAGAAATGGCTTGCCTGCTCAAAAAATGGGTGCTGGATGAAAATTATAT
>JAGHTX010000060.1 GCA_018065105.1 Bacillota bacterium | reverse complement strand
TGTATATCCTCCTTTTGAAAAAGAAAAGATAGATTCATTATTTGGCGAATACGAAGAAAAACATTTAGTCAATGAAGAATTGAATGTACATAGAGTTTTATCCATCTGGAATTCGCTAGGAATGATTGGTTATCTTTCTAAGGAGCTAAAAGAATATGAGACCCTTCAAATTCGAATGGAAGAAGGAGAATATATCAATACATTACTACAAGGTATATATACAGGTTCTATTTATATTGATAAAAAAGAGTACAAACAATGTAAATGGAAAGAAGAAATGCCCTTTTCTTACATTCTAAAAAAAGGTTGTTTTGAATGTTCTACTTTTCTTATAGAACATTTAGAAACGGTACCTGAAAAATATAAAGAAACGGCACTTAAGATTTCCAAAAGCTTTGAAATCTCTTATATTCCACCTAAGAAGAAAGATAAGAATAGCTTTAAATATCCAAAAGTAGAAGGTGAAATAGTAAAAGTATCCGATCTGAATTTTAAACTGGCGATTCTACAAGTGTTGATGTACGAAAAGAATTTACTACAACCAAAATTTAATCTATATGCCTTCGCAAACGAATACGGAAAAAGAGAAATCAACATTGAAGAAGAAGGATACGAACCAATCCAGGAAGCTCTGAACTGGTTTAAAAAATATCCAATTCCTCTAGAAATGGTAAAAGAAATAGAAATCATTTATATGGACGGAGGAAATGATATCTATCATGAAATCTATCCATTCTGGGATGGAGAAGATGATTTCTTTGACATCAAAAAAATCAAGATAGAAGATGTATCTTCTTTTGAAAACTTAAAAGAAATGACATTGATGAGTCCAAATATCAAAAAAATTCAAGAAGAACTAAAAGAAACAAATATTCAAATTAAGGCACTCTAAACATAGTGTTTATGGAAAAAAAGATACAGAAACTTTAACAAAGTTGTTGTACAATATAAGAAAGTTGGGATGATTATTTATGAAAAAGAAAGTGATACTCTTATTGTCTATATTATTATCTAGTCAATTGTTTATGGGATGTGCCAGCCAGCCACAAGAAGAAGTAACGGAATGTTACGTAACACTGGAAGATGGTGAAAACTCTACCTATTGTCCAGTGCATGCGTATGGAGATGAATTTACTTTTCCAGAAGGAGATAAAAATGCCGAAGGGACATTTGCAGGCTGGGTAGGTATGGATGGTCTTCACCAGCCCGGTGAAAAAATAGTTAGTCAGGAATTTATGACATTCACTGCCGTTTATACGAGTCCGGATGCAGGAACTATTCTTGCGCTCAATTCACAAAGAGGAGGTCACTTTTCTATGAATTCCAATGAAGCAATGGAATTACCTTCTCCGTATGAAGATTATGAGGGAGAATCTCACGATGATTTCTTTGATGTATGGCAAGATCAACAAGGAAATACCTACGAAGGCGGGCAAAGTGTGAAGGTAGAAAATGGGGATATACTGATTTTGAAAGCGATTTATAGTACCGACTATTCCAAAGCGTATAAAGTCGATGTACATCTGAATGTAGATAGCGAAGAATTGGATTATTATCGTTATGTAAAAAAAGGTTATTCCATCCCCTTGGTGGTATCTTATGTTCCACAAGATTGGAAATTTGAAGGCTGGTTTGATTCCAAAACTGGTGGCAAACGCATCGCCAACGAAGACGAAAGCTTTAGCCCCACAAAAGATATTTCTATCTATGCCCATTGGAAAAAAGAATAAGGAGCTATACTATGTCTGCGAGTGATTTTACAGAAAAAATGATTATCGAAGCGTTTAAAGAACTGCTAAATAAGAAAAATTTTAATAAAATAACCGTAAAAGATATTGTGGATTCCACTGGAATCAGTCGTAATACTTTCTACTATCATTTTCAGGATATTACCGATTTGGCACAAAAAACTTTTGAAAAAGAGACCATGCCTCTATATGAAATGGAAATATCCAATCAAAACATTGAAAATGTACTGATGGAAGTAACCCAGCTTGCCAAAGAAAGTCGAAGAACCATCTATCACATCTACAATAACGTTGATCGGGCAAGATTGGAAAAATATCTCTACAAAATGTGTAATGAAGTTATTCGAAACAATGTCGATCGTGTCATTGGAAATAGAAAAATAGATAAAGAATCCATTGAATTTTTAGAAACGACATATACATGTGCGGTCGTTGGCTTGATCATTAAATGGATCGATGATGGAATGCCTAACGATATCGAATTATTGATAAAAAAATATTCAGATTTATTCCTTCAAAATTTGGAATTTAATTTGCAAAGCTTAGAAAATTGCACAAATTAACAAAAATGTCCTAAATTTGACCACTTATAAAAGAGTGTTTGAATTTAGGACATTTGTTTTTTATTACACATGGTTAAAATTTTATAAATTCCTATAATGGAACTTGTTTAATGAAGGGAGTAAATGAAATGAAAAACATTGGAGAAAAAATCGTTAAATATAGAGTGATGATTACCCTTATTTCTCTTATTCTTTTAATTCCATCCGCAATCGGCTTCTTTAATACACGTATCAATTACGATATGTTGAGCTATTTACCAAAAGATATCGCTACGATTCAAGGACAAGATATTTTAATGGACGAATTTGGCAAAGGAGCCTTTACCTGTGTAGTAACAGAGAATATGGATTCGAATGAGGTACAAGAACTCGTCAAAAAAATAGAAGGAGTCGAACACGTAGAAAAAGTGTTATCCTACGACTCGATTACTAAAGGGGATATCCCCGTACAAATCTTACCCAAGGATGTAACAGAAAAATTTATCAATGATCAAAGTGAAATGATCGTTGTTTTCCTAAATACATCCACTTCTGCCGAAGAAACCTTAGATGCCATCAGCAATATACGAAAGTTAGATGATCGAATGTATGTATCAGGTGCTTCGGCCATGGTCAACGACTTAAAAAATCTTTGTGAAAAAGAAGTGCCAATTTATGTAATTCTAGCCGTAGTCTTATCGCTAATTGCGATGATATTAACGCTAGATAACTGGATTATTCCAATTGTCTTTATGATCAGTATTGGCGTTTCCATCGTCTTCAATATGGGAACTAACCTATTGTTAGGACAAATATCTTTTATCACTATGTGCTTAGCAGCCGTTCTACAATTAGCGGTTACCCTAGACTATTCCATTTTCTTGTGGCACAGCTATGAAGAACAAAAAGAAACAAATCCAGATAATCTGGATGCGATGGCCAAGGCAATCAACAAAACCTTTATATCGATTGTAGGAAGCTCTACGACAACCATTGCTGGATTTATTGCCCTATGTTTCATGACCTATACACTAGGAATGGATTTAGGAATTGTCATGACAAAAGGAGTCATCTTAGGGGTTATCGGATGTTGCACTATCTTACCATCCTACATTCTATTAATGGACTCTTTTATTCAAAAGTTTAATCACAAATGTCTGTTGCCACCATTCAACAATATGGTACAACGCATTATCAAACACTATAAGCCAATCATTGCCATCTTTATTTTATTAACAATTCCAGCCGTAATTGGAAGACAAAACGTCAATGTATATTACGATTTATCTTCTAAATTGTCAGTGGATGCAGGACTTGATCCAAAAGATGTGCCATACAGTGTAGCGAACAATAAATTAAGCGAACAATTTGGTGTTGGAAACATGTCTATCTTAATCTACGATGCCAAACTGGATGAAGAAAATGTACAAACCATGATCCATGACATGGAAAAAGTTGACGGAATTGACTATGTACTTGGAGAAGATTCTTTGGATATGAGCATTCCAAAAAGCTGGATTCCTAAAGAAATCCGTTCGGAATTGGAAAGTGATCAACACAAGATATTGATTATCAACTCCGAATATAAAAACGGAAGCGATATTTGTAACGCACAAATCGACCAGCTAAATAAAGTCATTGAAGCCCACGATCCATCCGCTTATTTAATTGGAGAAGCTTGTATGTCACACGATCTAATCAAGATTACCGATGTGGACTTCCAGATTGTAAATACAATCAGTATCGTGGCCATCTTTATCATTATTTTACTTGTCACAAAATCCATTTCCTTACCAATTATCTTGGTCTGTGTTATTGAATTTGCGATTTTCTTAAACTTAGGAACATCGTATTATTTGAAATCCACTATGGCATTTATTGCTCCAATTTGTATCTCAACCATCCAATTAGGAGCTTGCGTCGACTATGGAATCTTAATGACAAACCGCTATAAACAAGAACGATTAAACGGAAACAAGAAAGAAAAGGCCATTGAAATTGCGATGAATACATCCATTCCATCCATTATCGTAAGTGCTTTAGGATTGTTTGCCGCAACCATCGGAGTCACTATTTATTCCAATATCGATATTATTAGCGGAATTTGTACGCTAATGGCCAGAGGAGCCATCATCAGTATGGCATCTGTCATCTTGTTGTTGCCAAGTTTACTTCTAATGTTTGATTCTTTGATCACAAAAACAACATTGGATATGAGAAAGAAATTATAGGAGGACCATTATGAATAAATATTTAAGAACACTTTCCAGCTGTACATTGAGTGCAGCATTATTCACAAACTTAATTCCCGTGCAAGTGTATGCGAACGAGGACAATTACCCAACCGAAAAAAATGAAACAGTATATTGCGTATTAAAGGAAGATGGAAGCCCATCCTCAACCATCGTATCCAACTGGATCCACGATGAAGATGGTATCCAAAATATGAAAGAAACATTGGATCTTCGCAATGTCACTTCTACCAAAGGTAGTGTAAAACCAAGCGTAAATGGAAATACCTATACATGGAATACAAGCGATGTCGATGTACATTACCAAGGAGAAACCGATAAAAAACTTCCAGTACGTGTACATGCAACATACTATCTAGATGGCAAAGAAGTAAATGCCAAAGATTTAGAAGGAAAAAGCGGACACTTAAAATGTGTGATCAGCCTAAATCCAACCATCACCAAGAAAGTTAAATGTGGTAATAAAGAAGTAAGCATTTACCCAACATATCTTTGCGGAGGGGCTTTGGTTTTAAATAGTAAATCGGCTAAAAATGTAACCGTAACCCAAGGGCAAGTAATCCAGGAAGGAGATTCCAGCATTATTTCTTTCGTTGCGGTTCCCGGATTAAGAAATTCTCTAGAACAAATGGAATTGGATAAAGTAATCGATACATACGATATTCAAGATAAAATTGTGATCGAAGGAGATGTAAAAAAATGCGAAGTCAAGACCATGATCATGGGAATGACAAACGGATTTAATTTAGATACTTTAAATTCCATTGATACACTTTCTGAATTAACAGGAGGGATTAATGAATTAGTAAACGCATCCAACCAAATCGCTGATGGATCGAAAGAACTATACAATGGAACAAGCGAATTGATTGAAAAATCGGCACCATTAACTTCTTCGTATCCCAAAATTCAACAATTGGCTGTGGCAAGTGAACAACTAGACGATGGAGCTATTTTAGTAAAACAAGGGGTAATCAATTACGTAAATGGTTCTAGAGAAATAAATGCAGGAATCAATGCTCTAAATGAGGGAGCAAGTCAAATGGCTGGTTCTTCAGAAATTGCCAAGGGAATGAAACAATTATCCGAAGCACTGGAAAAATACGATCAATCGCTTCAACAAACACAAGCGGCTCTTCAAAATAATGAAACATTCAACAATTTAAATGGATTGATTGGAACATCTAAATCACAATTAGCTGGCATGAGCAAGGTTATTGAAAGTGCCCAAGGTTCCTTAAGTGAATTATCGGCTGCCGTATCTGCTTTCCAACAATTAACGGCTACTTTAAAGAATGCATGTGCAGACATTCAAAATGCGAATGGTACATTAGAAGCGGACAATCAAACCATTGAACAATACAATTCAATCATTGAAGGAACAAAATCTACATTATCTGTATCTATGGGAATTCTTCAAAACGCATTAGGAGATGAAGGATTAAGCGATGCGGATAAAGCCGCTATTCAAGGACAAATCTCTGAATTGTCTGGACAATACAATATGCTTTGTGAATTAAGTGCATTAAGCACAGTAGATCTATCAAGCTTATCGCAAAATTTATCCACTATCCAAGGTATTTTATCGCAATTGGATTTAGGTGCCATTCAAGGTAAATTATCAGCGTTAGCGTCTATGCTTGAACAAGCCAACGGAACATTAGATGGAATGGCCCAAAATGTACAAAGTGCCCAAACGGATTTAGCACAATTAAATTTAGCTGGAATGGTTGCTCAATTGGAACAATACGCTTCTCAATTCTCCCAAAATGGAAAAACATTGAGTGGTTATGTAGATAATTTGGATAAGGGAATCGGACAAATGCGAGGAGCTATCAGTCAAATTAACGATGGAAGTAAAGAATTGAATGAATACGATCAAAGCTTAATTGATGGTGTAGTTGCTCTACAAAATGGTACAAAAGAATTAAAGAGCAATAAGAACAGCTTCAATGAGATGGCCGATGGTCTTCAACAATTATCATCAGCTTTTACGCAATTAAACAATGGGGCAAAAACACTATCGGATGGATGCCAAAAATTCAATGCCGAGGGTATGCAGACATTAAAAAATAAAGTGGATTTAAC
>JAGHTX010000105.1 GCA_018065105.1 Bacillota bacterium | reverse complement strand
TTCATGGCACCTAAGGCTGCGAAACATGGCGGAGTGAAAAGATTGAACATTAAATAAGCTAAGGCAGCTACTTTAGTAATTCCCATGATCATCGCAACCTTATTACCACTACCGATTAATTCTAATTCTTCGGTATCAATAAAATTCGTAATGGCATAACATGTCGCAATAGTTCCTACAACATTTTCTTTGGCAATAAATCCAGTAATGGCAGCTGCCGCTAATTGCCAGGCTGCTACACCAACTACAGGCACTAACAATACCGCAAATGGTCCGGCGATACTTGCCAGGATAGATGTTGATTCCATGCCTTCTTCGACGACTTCAAATTGCCAGTTAAATGACTGCATAATTTGTACGACTGTGTTACATACAAGAATAACCGTTCCGGCTTTGACAATATACGATTTTCCTCTTTCCAACATAGAAAGAACAGCTAATTTTAAACTTGGTACTTTATATTCTGGAAGTTCAATAATAAAGAAGGATTTTCTATATTTTGAACCTGTGATGGCTTTGATTAATAGAGCACCTAATAGAATTAATAAGATACCTACAAAATACATAAGTGGTCCTACCCAGTTGGCATTTGGGAAGAAAGCTCCCGCAAACAAAGCGATAACAGGTAGTTTTGCGCCACAAGGCATGAAAGTTGCCAACATGGCGGTAGATCGACGTTCTCTTTCGTTTTTAATTGTACGACAGGCCATAATAGCTGGGATTCCACATCCAGTTCCAATGATCATTGGAATAACCGATTTTCCAGACAATCCAACGCGTTTAAAGATAGGATCCAGTACCACTGTGGCTCTTGCCATATAACCACAATCTTCTAATAGAGCAATAAGGAAATACATAACCATGACAAGAGGCAAGAAGCCAACAACGGCACCTACACCACCAATGATTCCATCCACGATCAAGGCTTGCATAAATGGAGAAGCACTTTCTAATAAAGCAGCTACCCATTCTTGGAACATTTCAATATATCCCACTAACCAATCGGCTAACCAGGTTCCTAGGGTGGATTGGGAAATGTAGAAAACACCGTACATAATAAGTGCGAAAATAAGTAGTCCCGAAATTGGATGTGTCAAGATGGCATCGATCCTGTCGTCATTGTTGAAATCTTTCGTTAATACTTTTCGAGTCTCAACCATTTTTACAATTTTGTTGACGTGATCAAATCTTCTTCGGTCTGCTGCTTCGACTTCTTTTTTATCGTGAAGGTTGATCTTTCCTTGTTGATAAATGGCTTTCTGCTCTTTTCCTTCTAGTTTTTTTACAGCTTCCATCAATTCATTTAATCCATTTTGTGAAGTAGCCGTTGTTTTAATAACCGGGCAAGCCAATTGTTCTGCAAGCTTCTTTTCGTCAATTCTTGTTTCTTTCTTATTGTTGATATCCGATTTGTTTAAAGCTACAACCACTGGGATACCCAATTCTAATAATTGTGTGGTAAAAAATAAACTACGGCTTAGATTTGTCGCATCTACGATATTGATAATGGCATCTGGTTTTTCGTTTTTGACATACCCGCTCGTAATACTTTCTTCGGAAGTAAAAGGAGACATTGAATAAGCCCCTGGCAAATCGACTAATACATCGTTTGGTGACGTTTTGATAACCGCTTCACGTTTATCAACCGTTACCCCTGCCCAGTTTCCTACCTTTTCATTTTTTCCAGTCAATGCATTGTACATCGTTGTTTTCCCACTATTGGGATTTCCTGCTAACGCAATTCTCATACTTTCCCTCCTTGTTAGTACTAACTAACTGTTATTCTAAATTTTTAGGCTACTCGTGTAGCCCTAAATCAAAATTGATTTTGCGAGTTCCTGATCAATGTTGTATCTAGAATCTTTAATAGAAATCACTAGATTCTTTTTCTTTCTGGAAACTACGGTAATGGGTTGCCCGCTATAACAACCTAGAGTAAATAAGAAGGCTTTCATTTCTTCGTCTTCTGTATGAACTTCAATCACTACATATTCAACACCAATTTGTGCCTGATCCAAACTTTTCATAATTGCCTCCTTGTGTTAGCTTTATCTAACGATGTTAGTATAGTATAACTACGGTTAGATGTCAATAACTTTGTTAGTTTAATCTAATTGTATATATAATATAAAAAGCGCCATCTACTGGCGCTTAATGATCAGACAATCTTAGTAATTGCTTTTATTACGTAAACCTTCGAAGTATTTGTCCATGCTTTCGCGGAAGTTCTTCCAAGCTTTGTCTTCGTCTTCTTTACCACAGAACCCGATTGTTTTCCATTCTTGTTGAAGTTCTTTCATACGAGCAGTTTGTTCTTTTGTATATTCTTCTTGGTAACAAATTTCTTGTGCTTCGCTGATTAATTGACGTTTTTTGTTTAAGTTTTCTGCATAGTGAGATTTTACTTCTTCATAGTATGCATTTTGTTTTTCAAAGAACGCTTGACGAGATTCATTGAATTTGTTCCATAATTCTTGTTCTACGTCACGTCCTGCATTTCCGATTGTTTTCCATTCTGCTAATAATTTTTTGAATTCATTACCAGCTTTTTTGATATCTTCGCTTTCTAATAAAGCTTCTGCTTTAGCGATGATTTCTTCTTTCGCTTTTTTAGCTCCAGAGAATTGTTCTTTTAATTTTTTGTAGTATTCATTCTTTGCATCAAAGAAAGCTTTACGTACAGTACGGAATTCTTCCCAAAGCTTGTCATCTAATTCTTTGTTCTTAGTGAATCCAGCTTTTTTCCAAGAATCCATTAATTCTTCCATTTTTTGTGTTCCTTGTTTGAAACGGTCTTCAGTACTAACCGCTTTTGCTTCAGCAATTAATGCTTCTTTTGCTTGTTGGTTTACAGCGGATTTTTGTTCTAGTCCTGCATAGTATGCATCAATTAAAGCTTCAAATTCATTATCTAAATCTATATCTGCTAATGATTGACTTTCACTGTCTCCAATTCTCTTCCATTGTTTTTGTAAATTTTTAACAGTGCGGCTATCTGTATCTGCATTAATTTGTTTAGCCTTTTCAATTAGATCTGCCTTTTTTTGTAAATCTAATCCAATATCACTTGTTTGTTCGTAATCACTCATTTTAATATCTCCCTTGACAATCTTCTAGTAAGTATTATACATCACATTTTCAAAGATTTCTTTATTTTTTATGCAGAAATTGATTTTTCTCGCAAAATTTCTGTCACAATTTCCCAATCATGTTCACTTTGCTTGTCTGTATGACCTTCCCAGAATCCAAAATAAGGTGTAAATTCCAATTTTGCGAAGGTTTTAATTGCTTCGTGTTGTTGCGCATTCACAGAAACATAAAGTGGGAATCGGTCTGGAATCGAGTCAAACAATACGCAAAGTTTCGTAATCATAGCGGTTGCGATTCCTTCTCGTTGATGATCAAGTAATACCACGAGTTTTCCTAAACGTAAACGCTTCATTCCGAAATGTTCCCCTGGATACAATCCAGCACTTCCTACGAGTTTTCCATTTTCATCTTGAACAAAGACAAACTTATCACGATCCATGTTCCAGAAAAAATCATAGGCTTCTTTTTGTTCTTTAAAATTTCCAGCCATCATTTGAAGATCAATCCATTCTTGATCCATATCGTCATCAATTTGCATATACGAATATCCTTTTGGTAAAGGTGTTTCTTTTAAGATTTGCATTCTTGGACAAATCATCAGTGTTTTGATTGAAGGAACACTTTTATCTCTTCCTTGCATCTTTAAATCCTCCTGTTATATAAATCCAAAAAAGAGAGTTTATGAGACTCTCTAATTATTTCTTTCTTTTCTTCTTCCCTTGTTTTTCGCTTTCCAATTCATTCCAGTCTGTGTCTAATTGAGCATCTGTTTCTGGATCATAGTCTTCTCCATGGAAGTTTTTTCTTCTTTGTTGAAGACGTAACTGGATACGAAGTTTTTTCGCTGTTTTACGATTCTTTAGTAACATACGTAAATAGATTAGGAATAAAATAAACGAAACGGCGAAAATGACACCACAAGCAATAATTCCAATCCACATAGCGGACATCTTCCATTGAAGATATGCCGTTACTACACAAACAGCCATACAGATAAAGATAAAGAATAATGTGGAACGGCATGAGTTCGCATATTTTCTAAAGAAATTATATTTTTCTTCTTCGTTTTCAATCGTTCTACGATATTCATTCGCATATTCTTTATGACGGAAGAAGAACCATCCAGCTTCTTTTCTCTTTTTAGAAGGTGTACGAGAAATCAATTTCCATCCTTGTTTTTCCCATTCATCCCATTGTTCATCCGAAGGTTCGTCTTTAAAGTATGCGATATTGTAGTAATATTGTTCGCTATCTGCCTTAATGAAATAGAATTTTTTACCCACTTTTCGAACAAAGTGATATCCTTCTAAAGACTTTTGTTCTAAATACTTTTCGCATTTTTCATATTGCGTTAATAAGAAAGATTTCTTTTCATAGAATAAGTCTTCTTCTTCAAACTTAATATCTTTTTCGTGAACATATTCCACTTCGTCTTCTTGAGCATCCACTCTTAAGAAATCAATTGCTTCTTGTTCTTGATCTACAACGTCTTCTTTTAATAAAGAAATTGGTTGGATTTCTTCTTGTGGTTCTTCCGAATTATCGTTTAATAAAATAATTGGTTCTAAATCTTCCTCTTCTTCATCAAATAGAATCACTGGTTTTTCCATTTCTTGATCAAAAACCATTGCTCCTGCCTCGATTGGAGCTTCTTCTACTTTTTCTTCAGCGGCTTCTTCTTCCGAAATTTCTTCTGTAACTTCTTCTGCAGTTTCTTCTTCTAAAATTTCTTCCACTTCTTCCACTGACTCTTCCATTTCTTCTTCAGCGATTTCTTCTGCCACTAAATCTTCTACCGGTTTTGTGATATTCACAAATACAGGTTCTTCTTTCACTTCTTCCACTACAGGTTCTACATCTATTTCTTCAACAGCTTCTGGTGCTGTTTCTACTTTTTCTTCTGGCGCTTCTTCGATTAAAGTAACTCTTGAACGTTTTTGCGATCTTTTTCCAAAAACTACTTTTTCTTTAGAAACGGATTTGTTTTCTAACATTTCTGACATATTTCCACCTCAAATCCATATCATTTTACTTTCATTCTATTTTTTAGTCAAATACTTGTGTATATTTTCCATCCACAAAAATTGGGACTTCTTTTCCATCGGCACATTTGGCAATAATTGTTAAATCACTGGTTCCGACCATGAAGTCTACATGGGCAAACGACTGGTTCGCTCCATGTTCTAACAATTCTTCTTCACTCATTTCCAAACCGCCTTTGATACATTCTGCATAGGAAGTTCCTAGCGCAAAATGGCAAGAGGCATTTTCATCAATTAATGTTTCATAAAAGATGGTATTCAATAGACTAATAGGTGAGCCATAAGGTACAAAAGCAATTTCCCCTAAGTATTTTGAGCCTTCATCGGTTTCTAAAATACTTTGTAAGACTTCTTTTCCTTTTTTCGCATCATAGTTCACTACACAACCGTCTTTAAATTCAAAAGAGAATTCTTCAATCAATGCCCCGTTGTAACAAAGTGGCAATGAAGCTACTAATTTTCCGTTGACTCCTGTTTTCTTTGGACAAGAGAATACTTCTTCGGTAGGTATATTCGGAAAGTAATAGGTACCATCGTTTAGCGATGAGCCTCCTCCCGCAAATACATAGTCTTCTGGCATTTCCACTTCTAGATCGGTTCCTAATGCATTGGAATAGTGGAAAGATTTTACTTTCATTTCATTTAATAAACGAACTTTCTTTTCAAAAGATTGTTTATGCGCTTCCCAGTTCGCAACCGAATCGCCATATACACGAGTCATTTTAAAAATAGAATCCCAAAGCTTTTCCATAGCTTCTTGTTCACTGCAGTTTGGATATACCTTTTTTGCCCATGCTGGTGTTGCGACCGCTCCAATACACCATTGACATTCCATAAAGTCTAATTGTTTACGCCAGTATTTTGTAAGAGAACGAAATTTTTTAGTATACGTAGATACTCTTTTTGGATCGATATCTCCCATTAAATCTGGATCATCTCCAACCAAAGTTAAGTAACATGCCTTTTCCCTGGCTGTGTCATTTAAGAAACAGACATCGTGTTCATAGACGTGTTCAAAAACAGATTCTAGTGCGTTCTGATATCGTTCATGACTCACGACTTCATCATTATATTTTACGAGAACATTGCTCGCTCCGGCTTCATACGCTTTTTTCGTTACCCTTCTAACGAGTTCAAAAGCTTCCACAGGTGCGCGCACAACGACAACTTGTCCAGCTTTCACATTTAAACCGGAATATACAAGCAATCGAGCATATTCTTCTAAATATGTATTTAATTCCATACGTTTTCCCCCTAAAGTATGTACACATTACCACTAAATTATATTTTAGACAAATAGAAAAAAAAGAGATTTTATTCAATCTCTTTTGCGATATCTTCTGGGAATCTCTTATCTCTAAAATAGAATTCTTTATCTTTTTCTTCAATCTCACGAATCACCTTACAAGGATTTCCCATGGCAATGCAGTTTGCGGGAATATCTTTGCTGACAGTACTGTGAGCTCCAATGACAGAGTTTTCTCCAATTGTTACTCCTGGCAAAATAACGACATCCCCACCAATCCAAACATTATCTTTAATTGTGACAGGTTCACTATATTGATATAATTTCTTTCTTAATGTTGGTTCTACCGGATGTCCGGTTGTGGTAATCATAACGTTTGGCCCAAATAATACATTATTTCCAATATAAATAGGTCCATCATCCACTAAAATAAGTCCAAAGTTCGCATAGAAATCATCGCCAATGTGCGTAAACATACCTCCACAGTTGGCGTGGAAAGGTGGTTCAATGTATGCGTTTTTTCCTACGGACGCAAAGATTGGTCGAATAAGATCAAAGTTTAATTTCGATGGTTTTGTGTTGTTGAAATCAAAGATTAAGTCTTTTCTTTCGGCTCTCCCTTGTACAAATCTTGGTTCTTCTTCTGGGCATAAATAGATTTTTCCATTCATCCATTCTTCATATTTTTTCATAGTATTCTTCCTCTTTATTACATTGTATCAGATTCGTAAGATAGAATATAGTTTCTTATTCTTGAAAACGGAACCAGGAGAATCGATCCGTATATCGTTCAACAGATTCCCAAACTACAATATCGGGTTTTAATTTTTCTAACAATTCTGGCTTGTAGGCATCTACATTGACTGTAGTCGCTTTTTTAAAGTACTTTTTCAAAACAGATTCCATACATCCAGAAAAAGAATCGCCTACCATCAAGATTGTTTTATCGGACTTTTTACTTTTATCGACACTGGAATCGTTCAGCTGGTATTTATATTCCTGATTAAAAACGTCTTCTAAGTTACAAAGGATAGCTAAATCGCCTACATACTCTTCATCCACAACATCAAAAGAGACTTCGGAAATATCCTGCGCATTTCCATCTATCGCATTTTTTAACACTTCAACCCCAACAAAAGAACCAACTTCATTAAAGTGGGTATCGTTAGAATAGTATAAACGATAATTATCTTTTAAGTTCAACAAGGCATCTTTCACATTGATCACATGTAAATTTGTGTTTTGTTGAAGATATTCGCAAAAATTATCGGTTCTTGTCTTGTCATTTTGTTTCGTAACAGTATCGGGCATATATTCTGTATAGATATTTGACTTATTTGGAATCGATAGAATATAGAATTCACTTCCAATGGATTGGAAAAAAGCTTCATCTTCCTGCAGTTTTTTGGCCATATCTTGTAGATCTTCTTCTTCATAATGATTAAGCCCTTCAAAATCTGCAAGTGGGTCCCCATCTTCGACGCTCTTATAAAATAGCCAATCTTCTTTTCCCAACAAAACTTGGGTGGATTCAATATAGGTCATCCCGCTTGTTTTTGTGGAAATCTTAGTAGCCAGCTTGGCGCCTTGTTTCTTTCCTGCAAGGTTA
>JAGHTX010000014.1 GCA_018065105.1 Bacillota bacterium | reverse complement strand
AAGTTGAAAAGAATATTAAATCTTCGGGATTTGAAAACGTCAACGTCATTCTATTATACGATTTAGAATTAGATGCCAAAGATTTGGATAATACGGTAGATCTAGTAAAGATTAACGATACCCAAACGTTCACAACCACTAGTCATTTCCCATACGATAGTCCAGTTGAAATTGTCGTTCATACCGTAAAGACCATTCCTGTATCTCTTTCTTATAAAGAAGCCATGGGAATGGATCATAAAGAACTGGTAAAAAGTTTAAAAAAGGCTGGATTTGTGAATATCAAAGAAGAAGCAATCAAGGATATTGTAACGGGATGGATTACCAAAGATGGACAAATTGAATCCGTAACGATCGATGAAAAAGATGACTTTGGAAAAGAAGACAAATTCAGACCAGATGCATCGATCTTAATTCAATATCATACTTGGAAGAACTAGAAGGAATAGGCAACATACTATTCCTTTTATTTATATATATGTATAATAAATGCAGTGAGGGATTATTATGTTTCAATTGGCAATGAAAATGATCAAAAAGAATTCAAAAGCCGCCTTTCTCTATTTCTTTATCATGACCTGGACCGTAGCCATTAGTTTTGTGTTTACTGCCAGTGCTAACTCCAGAGTATTAAATGAGAATGTCGCTTTTAATGGATTTAAAACAAGTGAAGAATGGATTTATGCAGCCAATGCCAAAAGCTGGAGTGAAATAGCCCATGCCTTTCCCACAAGCGATTATCTAAATTCCATTATTGTCTTGTTTTGTTGTTTCTTAATCTTTTATGTCAACAATAACTACATTTATCATAAGAAAAATGAAATTGCGATACTAAAAGTAAGTGGAGCCAGTGAAATACAAATTATCTATTATTTTTTACTACAAACTGCTCTACTATTCTTAGTGGCTTGTATACCCGGAATGCTTATTGGATATGCAGGAATCTATATTCTATTTCATAGTGTAGCCTATGTGATGCATACCACACCAGCTTCTTTAACCACCATGAGTTTGATCCAAACCGCTGTATTAATTGCGGTCATCTTCTTATACATTGGACTATATGTTATGAGCTATATCTTTCATATTCGAGTAAAAGATTTATTAGCTACACATGCAGCCGTTCGTATTCGCAATGAACCAACTCCTAGAAAGTATTCCAATAAACGATTTGTATTCTTTCTATTAGCCGGAATCTTCTTTATTCTTTATAAAAAAGTGCCATACGATAACCAATCGTATCAATTAGGATTAATCTTTATCGGACTCTATGGAGTCGTAAACGGAGTAATTAGCGATGTAGTTCAATGGTGGAAAAAGAAAAACTTCTATAAACATCCTTTATTCTCAGTAGCTATTTCCAACTACAATACAGCTCTGTTATCCAGTCGAGTTACTATTATTGTGACTTTGTTTTCGGTTATTATGATGTTCTTTGTAACTCTGTTATTTCATGCGGATATGAATGAATTTATTCTATCCTTAATCGGATATGGAATTTCCATCATACTGCTATCGTTTACCATTACCTTTGATCTAATAGTACAAGCCAATCATCGAATAACCTATTATTTAAACCTTTGGAAAATTGGATATACCCGAGAACAATTGAAAAAAATCGTACGACAAGAATTGATCTTATTCTATAGTACAATTCTTATACTATCCCTAATCATTATGCTGCCACTAGCGTATCGTTTCTTAATAGCACGTGCGTTTAATCCAACCTTATGCTTAAGCATGATTCTATTCTACGTAGGATTCTTTTCCATTACCGGAATACTTTCCTATCGTTTATACATAAAAACTTTATTAAAAGAAATCGTATTAGAAAGATAAAATTGCAAGTATGAACTTACTTGCGATTTTTATTTAGAAAAAGAATCAAATGTAAGAATAATATAAGAAGCACCTTCTAAAATAAAAACAGGAGGTAAAAATGACAAAAATCAACATCAATCGAAACCATAAGGATACGCTATTTCGAAAGCTGTTCTGTGAAGAACAAAAAGAAAATGTATTATCCTTATACAATGCCTTAAACAATTCATCCTACACAAACGTTGATGATCTCACAATCAACATACTCGACGATGTCATTTACATGAAAATGAAAAATGACCTATCTTTCTTAATCCACAAAGATTTATTCCTAATTGAACATCAAAGTACAGTCAATCCTAACATGCCACTTCGTGCCTTCTTCTATTTCTCACGTCTATACGAAGGTTTTATTGAAATGAATGATTTAAACATTTACCTGAATACTCTAGTTAAAATTCCTACACCAAATTGTGTAGTATTGTATAATGGAAGTGAAGAAATCGAAGCCGTGCTAGTTTTGCGACTCTCTTCCATGTTTGAAAATGAAGACAAAACCAAAGGCTTTGAATGGAGTGTAACTGTCTACAATATTAATCCAGGAAAAAATGAAGAATTCTTAAATAAATGTCCTGTTTTAAAAGGCTATATGACATTTGTGAATACGATTCGAAACTACCAAAAAGCAGGAAATGCGATACGAGAAGCGGTAGACAAATCTATGGATTATTGTATCCGTAATAATGTGTTAGAAGAGTTCTTCAAGAAACACAGAAGTGAGGTATCCGATATGGTATTAACAGAATTTGATGAGGAAAAGTTTTACAAAGCTTTGGCAAAAGAATCTGAAGAAAAAGGAATCATTATTGGAAAAAAAGAGGAAAAAGTTGCGACTACAATTCGAAATGTTCAGAGTGCAATGAGAAACGGGAATATGTCACTAGAAGAAGCAATGAAACTTTTAGATATCCCAAAAGAACTACAAGAAGAATGTAGAAAGATGATTAAATAAGGCAAAACAGAGCGTAAAAGCTCTGTTTTTTAAACTTTTACCTGCATGAACTTTAATCGATTTTTTTATAAAATACAGAAAATATTGAAAGGAAAACGAATATGATACTAACAGAATTTGATGAGGAAAAGTTTTACAAAGCTTTGGCAAAAGAATCTGAAGAAAAAGGGTAACCGTTAAATAGAGCACTTTGTAAATATTCAAATCCTCCTCCATACTATTTGTAAAAAGGAGGATTTTTATATGGCAACAAAAAGATCTGATCAGGAG
>JAGHTX010000219.1 GCA_018065105.1 Bacillota bacterium | reverse complement strand
GCCGCTGTCTGTGTAATGGAGAAATGGCCAAGTGAGGCTTCCATGATGAAACTGGCCATGGAAAACAATCTTTCCGAAACGGCTTTTATCGTCAAAGAAGAACAGGGATATCACTTACGCTGGTTTACTCCAGGAACGGAAGTGGAACTATGTGGACATGCCACTTTAGCCAGTGCTTATGTGATTTTAAATTATTATGAGAAAGATAAAACGGAAGTTAGCTTCCATACTCTAAGTGGGGAGTTGATCATTACTCGTAAAGGTTCTTTATATCAAATGAATTTTCAAACTTATGAATTAAAAGAAATCCCCGTTACTTCAGACATGGAAAAAGCCTTTGGAATCCGACCAATCAAGGCCATACTTGGACTCGATTTAATCTGTGTCTTTGAAAACGAAGAACAAGTTCGAAACATGAATCCCAATCAAGACTTATTGATGAAAATACCAGGACGTATTCAAAATGCGAGTGCCAAAGGAAAAGAAACCGATTGTGTTTCTCGAAGTTTTTGTCCAAAACTAGCAATTCCAGAAGATCCAGTCTGTGGATCTGCACATTGTCAAATTGCGATGTATTGGGCAGAAGAAATGAACAAACAAGAAATCTATGCATACCAGGCTTCCAAACGAGGAGGATATCTTCGTTGTCAATTGTTGGAAGGAAATCGTATTGCGATATTAGGAGAAGCTGCCTTAGTCGCAATTTCCGAAATTTATGCGACTTTATAACATTGTTTGATCTATTCATTTTGACAAAAGAATATTAATACTACGAAGAAACTTGAAAAACAGGTTTCTTCTTTTATCCTACACAAAGATATAAACAAATGAACATTTCTTGTTTATAATGATTAGGAAAACAAAGAGGACATACTATGAATATTAAAGAAATCATGGACGAAATACTTACCGGATTGACAGGGGATGTCGATGCCGATTTACAATATCTTCGTTCACAAGAAGACAAATATAGAACACATGAAAACTCGCAAGAAATCATAACCGCTATTTATCGAGTGATGTATGACATCTTGCCAGAAGAAAGAAAGTATCAATTTAATACTTTTATCAACAAACAAAAAGAAAGAATCCAACAAGTCATTACAGATGCAGCCAAACTCGTACTAAAAGAAGAATACGAAAAAGCCAAAGAAATATTAGAAACTTATATTGATGAAATGGATGCTCTACCAATCTATAAAGACAGTGACGAAGATGTTTACTATTGTTTCCAGGATTATGTAGAAGAAACTATTTTTAAAGAATTAAAAGCAGTAGAACAAACCATTCGAAGAACCGAATTGGATTTCTCTACTATCTATCGACTATATGGAAATGTATTATTAGGTTTGGATCGTAAGGAAGAAGCTCGTGCTGCCTTTGTTCAAGGATTTGAATGGAATCCAATGGATATGCGCGTGTATTTCGACTTTGTCGATACTTTTAAAGAAGAATTCCCAGATCAATATCTAAACCTTTCCAAACAGGCACTAGAAGTATGTTACAAACCAGAAGACATTGCCCATGTCTATCGTAATGTCGCAACCTACTACCTGGAAAAAGAAGAATATAGAACTGCCTATATCTGTCTTTTCTTTAGTGTCATGTTTGATAAGGAAAATAAGGAAACCATTGCCAAGATTTCCTTTATCCAATCAAAAGATAAAACAGCGATCTCAAAACCAGATCAAAAAGAAGTATTCTCTACCTTTGCCAAATTATCCATTCCTGTAGCCCCAGATAAAAAGATTGTAGAAATCTTATATGCCAAGGCGAAAGAATACGAATCTACGGATCAAAAAGATGGAGCTATCTATTTCTATACTTTATTAAATAAGTTATTAAAAGATAAAAAAGTACAGGCAAAGATTGATCAGTTAAAAGGATTAGATCCAGAAAAGTTAGAAGAAGACGATCCAATCGGATATCGCGTCCTTTTATTCAAAAAATCAAATACTAGAGATAACTTTATTGAATTGTTGCTGGCACTAGGAAAAGGGGAAGTATTACTTCCAGTCTCTAAACTTACAAAAGAAAGAGAACTACTTCATAAGACAGGAAAAGAAGTTGCCAAGAAGCTTCATTATCTAGAAAATCGAAACAAGAAAAAATTCTTACCAGTATTCTCCAGCAAGGAACAAATTCCTGCAAAATACGAAAATGGCTTCAAGATTGTAAGTGTACCATTCATTCGTTGTATTCAACTGGTAGAAGGAATTAAAGGAGTCGACAGTATGGTTGTCAATCCATTCTCCGATTATCCTTTTGAAATCAACAACGATTTATTTGAAACAATAAAGAAAGCTAAAGACAGCCAAATGAACTAAGATAAGTAGTGTATCTGAAAACAGGTACACTAATTTTTTTAACTTTAAGCCAACGTTAAGGTTAAACTATGTTTAAAAACAGATTTCTTCTATATTCTTTGCCTCGTAAAAAGAAAGAAAAAGCTGGAAAATTTAAGAGGAGAAAAGAAATATATGAAAAGATTAGTCGCATTATTATTACCTGTAACATTAGCCGTTGGTTGTTTTACAGCCGTAGGACCAACAAATACATACGCCAAAGAAACAAAGGCGGAAACAATTAGTTATGAAGTTAATGTTTCTGAAGAAGAGGAAGAATTAACAGATGAACAATTAGCTGAGGTTTGTGAAAGAAACGGTTACTTATCAATTGATATGAATTTAGATGGTACCGCAACAATTACAGTTACTCCAAAACGTGCTAAAGAAATCTTAAAAGGTAAATTAGAATATATGAAAAATCGTGTTCAAGAAATCATTGA
>JAGHTX010000012.1 GCA_018065105.1 Bacillota bacterium | reverse complement strand
ATTAATGGTCCTATCAGGAATTATAATTATTTTAACATTACTACAAAGTGGTAAATCAGACGGGTTATCAGCTGCCTTTACAGGAAGTGGAGACTTAAACTTATTTGCCGTACAAAAAGAACGTGGTCCAGAAAAAATCATGTCTCGTGCAACATTGATTTGTGGAATCCTATTCTTCGCGTTAGTGATTGTGTTACAAATTATTTAATAAGGAATGATAAAGGCCGATGAGGCCTTTTTTCTTGTGCAAATGGAGGTGAAAAAATGAAAGATCGTTTAATACAACTATTCCAACTAAAGAATCATTGGAAAATTAAAGATTTAGAAAAAGAAATGAAATTGTCTTCTTCCAAAGCTTTTGTGGAATTCATTAAAACTTTAAATGAGTTAGAAGAAGAACGATTCGTATGTAATAACCACAATGAGTATTTCCTCATTGGAGGAAAAGACTATTTCGTGGGAAGAGCAAAAGATATTTCCCCAAGAAATTTCTTAGTCGTCAATGGGGATGAAAAAGTAATTGTAGAAAAGAAGAATGCCCCAGGGGTGTTTGTGATGGATGAGGTCTTGGTACGTAGATCCAATGATAAAAATGAAGTCGCAAAGATCTATACCCACAACATTCAAAATGTCACAGGACAATTTATCAAACGAAAGAACGACTACATCTTCTTCAGTGATATCGATTATCACGTAAATTTCGTGATTCGCAATCAAAAAGAATTCGCACTGTCCAACCATGTCAAAGCGGTCATCGAAATCGTAAAATATGGAAATCCTTGCGAAGGACGTATTATTAAATTACTAGGAAACATTCATGAAAAAGGAGTCGATATCACTTCGATTCTTTATAAGAACAACATCCGTCAAATTTTTGGAAAGAAAGTGGAAATGGAAACTTCAAAGATTCCAGCCAAAGTATCCAAAGAAGACAGATTGAATCGTAAGGATCTACGAGATCTAATGACGATTACCATTGATGGGGATGATGCCAAAGACTTTGATGATGCGATCAGTATCGAAAAAGAAGGAAATGGATATTGTTTATATGTCCACATTGCCGATGTTTCCCACTATGTAAAACTAGGTTCCGCTATTGATCAGGAAGCCTATGCGCGTGCAACCAGTGTATATGTGTGTGATCGAGTGGTACCGATGTTGCCATTCCAATTGAGCAATGGAATTTGTTCCTTGAATCCCAATGTGGAACGATGCACATTAACTTGTGAGATGCACATAGATGCCAAAGGGAAAGTAAAAAGCTATGCCATTTATCCATCTTTGATCTATTCGGATTGTCGTTGTACCTACAATAAGGTAAATCAATATTTAGCCGGGATTCCTATGAAAGAATATTCGCATGTAACCCCACTTTTGGATACCTTACGCGAATGTACATTTAAATTAATGGATCAAACACACAAACGAGGAAGCATTGACTTTAACACCAAAGAGCCAAAAATCGAACTGGATGATCGAGGAAAACCGGTTGCGATTACTTGTAAGGACAGAGGCTTTAGTGAACAAATGATCGAAGAATGCATGATCTTAGCCAATGTCTGTGTAGCCAAGGAATTAAATGAAAAGAAGATTCCGGGAATGTTCCGTATTCACGAAAAACCAGATCCCGAAAAAATTGATATGTTGATGTCGGTTTGTTCGTTAATGAAGATTCCATTTGAAGTGGATAGTGAAAATGTCCAAACCAGAGATATTCAAGTGATGCTGGAAAGTATTGAAGACGAACACACGAGAGATATTATTTCCATGGTTGCGCTTCGCTGCATGGCAAAAGCCCGTTATGATGAAAAATGTTTGGGACACTTTGGATTGTCTCTACAAGAATATTGTCACTTTACCAGCCCGATTCGTCGTTATCCAGATTTGATCGTACATCGTATGCTTCGTAAATACTTATTTGAACACGAAAGTGAAAAATCAAAGGCAAAAGACGAAATGAAATGTAAGCGTCAGGCTTTTCACGTATCGCAAAAAGAAAGAGATGCGATTCAGGCAGAACGAGAAGTCAACGACCACAAGATGGCAGAATTTATGGAAAAATACATTGGACAAAAGTTCAATGGAACCATTGTCAGTGTACAAAATTTTGGTTTCTTCGTAGAACTCGATAACACTTGTGATGGCTTGGTATCTTTGAACAACATGTGGGATTACTACGAATACGATGAGCTTTGTATGCGACTCGTTGGACAAACTTCCAAGGAAGTCTTCCAAATTGGCCAACAGGTACAAGTAAAAGTTTTAGATGTGGATGTAGAAAAGGGACAAGTGGGTTTCTCTTTTGTGAAACATCTTTAAAATAATGACAATAGATGTACAAGAAACAACAATTCTTGTACATTTTTTTATTTTTTTCATTACAATGAACTCTATGAATTCTGAATTAATCTCTATTATTGTGCCTGTCTATCAGGTTGAAAAATATATCAATACTTGTATCCAGAGCTTGGTGGATCAAACGTATACGAATCTGGAAATCCTTTTGATTGACGATGGAAGTGAGGATGCCTGCCCAGAAATTTGTGATAACTGGCAAAAGAAGGATCCAAGAATTCGCGTGTTCCATAAAAAGAACGAAGGTCTATCCAGGGCAAGAAATGAGGGA
This sequence comes from Bacillota bacterium, assembly GCA_018065105.1. Lineage (GTDB taxonomy): Bacteria > Bacillota_I > Bacilli_A > Erysipelotrichales > Erysipelotrichaceae > Floccifex. Next base: position 2,247 of record JAGHTX010000012.1, on the reverse strand, counting down.
CTCAATCAAGCCAGAGGAGAATACATTCTTTTTGTGGACAGTGATGATTATATTCACCCTCGTCTTTGTGAGATCGTTATTCCACAAATGAAAAAGGCTGATCTATGCATCTATGCCCAACATAAATTTGTACAAGAAGAGAAGATACAAGAAAACATAGATGTGAAGTTTAGCGCTTATTCCATTAATCAGGCCTATTATCAAATGTATGCCAAAGATCAGGATTATATGAATAAGGTCAACAACAAGATGTTTCATAGAAAGTTGTTTGAACATCTGCGTTTTCCAGAAAACGTATACTTTGAAGATGCGGCCATTATGCCCTCTATATTGGAACAAAATCCAAAAATCTACGTCAGTGAACAGGAACTCTATTATTATCGCCAAAGAGAAGAGGGAATCATGGGAGATTTTCAAAGAAATTTTTCTTTGAAAAAGAGTCGAGACTGTCTGGATTATTTAAAAGATCGCGTGGACCGTTATGAAAAGATCGAGGACAGAAAACTCTATTCCATCATGTGCGCCCATTATTATCAGAATATCATTGTGACCTATTCGCGCTACAAAAGAAATAACGTTTCGATAGAAGAATTAAAATCTTTACATCAGGAATTTAAAGACAGTTATAAAACGAGAAAAAATGTATCTTTTGATTGGAAGAAAAAAATCAAATATACCCTCTTTTATTATGTCCGAGATTTTCTAACTTATTTTATTAAATAAAACGAAAGGAGAAGAATATGAACACATCAAGAACAGGGAAAAGTATAAAAAATATCCTCTTTTCATTATTTGGTTTTGTTTGTACGACCCTTTTACAGCTTGTCAATCGCTTGATGTTTGTTCATTTCTTACCCATTGAATATTTAGGGATTCATGGATTGTTTACCAACCTTATTTCTATGTTGGCTTTATCCGAATTAGGCATAGGATCGGCCATGATCTATGCGTTATATAAACCGGTCGCAACGAAAGATAAAGAAAGAATCAAAAGTTTAATGGCTTTATACAAAAAACTATACTGGATCATAGGCTGTATTATCTTTATATTAGGTTTGTCCCTTCTTCCTTTCTTACCGCGCTTTATGAAAGAACAGCCAGACATTCCTTACATATCATTCTATTTTCTGCTCTATGTATTCAACGCGGGTGTTTCTTATTTTTATACATTTAAGCGTTCGATCATCATTTGTAACCAGGAAGAATACATTCCGACTCTGGTTACAATGATTACTTCCATCCTGACTCGTTTGATTCAGATTTTTGTACTCTACTTTACTCAAAGCTTTTTCCAGTATCTGTTGGTACAAATAGTCTTTACTTTGGTAGAGAACTGGATAGTTTCTTATATTGCCGATAAAAAGTATCCATACTTAAAAGAAAAAGAAGTGCAACCATTAAAAAAGAAAGAAATACAGAACATTCAAAAAAATGTATATGCGATGGTTTTTCATAAAATCGGAGATGTGGTAGTTAATGCCACTGATAATATTTTAGTTTCCAGGCTTTTGGGATTGTCTTTTGTAGGATACTTATATAACTACACGATGATCTTTGATCTGGTCAGTAATGTGGTTCTACGTATCTTTTCCAGCTTAACTCCCAGTTTAGGCAATTTGATCGCTATAGAATCCAGAGAAAAGAGTGAAGAAGTCTTTTATCGTCTTCTTTTTGGCAATTTCTGGCTCGTTAGCTTTTGTTGCGTTTGTCTCTATTGTTTATGCCAGCCTTTTTTATCTTTATGGCTGGGGGATTCTTTTATCTTAGACCAAAGTATCGTCTTTGTCTTATGTGCTGTATTCTATGTAATGGGAATGCGCAGAACTGCTTTACAATATCGTTCGGCAGCTGGCCTGTTTTATCAGGATCGGTACAAACCGTTGATTGAAAGTGTCGTCAATCTAGCTCTATCCATTCCCTTAACAATGCACTTAGGCATTGTGGGAGTAAAACTAGGTACCATTCTGAGTTTGTTGACAACCGCATTCTGGATGGAAGGCTACATTTTATATAAATACTATTTTCAAAAGAGCTGTCTATCGTATCTATACACACAGGCAAAGTTTGGCCTTATTACATTGATCTGTATGATTAGCATACACGCTCTTTGCAGCTTGGTTTCTCTTTCGGGTATTCCAGGCTTTCTTTTACAGGGAATGCTTTGTGTGGTGGGAATCAATGGAATCTATCTCTTATTCTTCTATAAAAAAGAGGAATTTCAGTATTATAAAAAGCTAATATTTAAAT
>JAGHTX010000087.1 GCA_018065105.1 Bacillota bacterium | reverse complement strand
ATCATCATGGCTTAAACGCTCATACAAAGCAGTAATTAACTTTCTCACCATTGATTTGTACTCCTTTTAAAGAATTAACTGACCTAATCTCTGTTGCAACTTGATTAATATGTCTCCTACAAGCTACTACACCAGCTGCCCTCTTGTATATAAAATGTATGTAACAATTTCTATCTTTCTTTTTGATAATTCATTACGATTATTCTTTTTCTATGCGAAGTGTAAACTGTTCAGGCAGATTAAAGATTTCATTTTTTAGAAATAATGGATAGAAATATTCATCTTTTAATTGTTCAAATTCCATCCATGTAAAATTGTGTGTTCGCTTTCCTTCTCTAGTTGTAAAGGAATTTCCTCTAGATAATAGGTCTGTATCGGATACATCCATTAAGAAATAGATACATAATTCATGATAATGGAGCTGATCGACATCTTCTTGAAAGAATGCCTGATTCAACCATAATGGACGTACAATTTTAGGGCAAATTCCTAATTCTTCTTTCATTTCTCTTAGAATTGCCTGTTCTGCACTTTCCTGCATTGCTACTCTTCCGCCTGGTAGATAGTAAAAAGGAGAGCGATCATCGTGCATAACTAAAATCTTATTTTCAAAGATTATCATGGCACATACTCTATAATTAAATTTTTGATTATCCAATTTAAAAGAAATATCCATATATATCCTCCTTCTATGTGATAGAAAAAGAAGCCTCTTTTAATAAAAGCTTCTTAAATCACTTATTCTAAATAAATCATATCACAGTTTTAAAGTAACCAAACTGTTACCTCTTCATTTTTCTGTGGAGGTGTAATTCCTCCAGGAATATCTAACAAGGCATTGCATCCTATCATGGAACCCAATTCATTTGGGGAGTGCATCCCCGTAGGAACCATTACCTTCCCTTCTTTGTAGATAGCCCGTACAAATCTTCTTTGTTTACTTCCTTTTTTAAAGGCATTCGTAAGGATTGCCTTTCGAGGTTGTACTTTTAAAGCTTCATCTTGCGAGAGAATAGAAAGAACATAACGTGCTAATAATTCAAAGGTGCAGCTTGCCGCAAAAGGATTTCCCGAAAGAGAGAGAATAGGCTTTCCTTCTAACATGGAGAAGATTGCGGGTGTGCCTGGTTTTAATTTTACACGCCAGAATATTTTTTCAGCACCAGCATACTCTAATGCATCATGGATGATGTCTTTTTTTCCTACCGAAACAGCGCCTGTTGTTAGAATGAAATCGTATTTTTGAATGGACTCTTTAAATAGGGCTCCACAACTTTTCGCATCATCGACAATATGCTTATGAATCTCTATCGGATAGCCCAAACTTTGAAGACGATTGGATAGTAACATGTAGTTTGAATCGTATATTTTTCCTGGCTGTAGTTGTGTACCTGGCATTTGGATTTCATCCCCTGTGGTATAAAAGGCAATCTTTACCGGTTCATAAATTTCGACTGCATCCATACCGATACTTGATAATATGCCTAAACAAATATAATCCAGTTTTGTTCCTTTTTTTAGAAGAAGATCTCCTTCTTTAAAATCTTCCCCTTTTTTGCAGATATTATCAAAGTATTTACATTCCTGATAAACTTCTAATTCTTCGATCGAGTCATTGGTATCTTCTAAACGTATAACGCAATCACAACAATCGGGTACACAGGCGCCTGTCATAATTTGAATGGCTTGTCCAGTCTGAATTGTTCTTGAGGCAACATGACCGGCATACACTTGTTCAATGACTTCAAAGCGCACAGGATTTTCTCTGGATGCTCCTTTACTTTCTTCATATTTAAACGCATATCCATCGACTGCGCTTTTATGAAAAGGTGGCTGGTCCAAAGTTGAGAAAATATCTTGTGCCAAGATTTTTCCTAAGGCCTGATGCAAAGAAACTTTTATTATCTTTGTTTTGGGTTTTATATGTTCTTCAAATAAAGAATATGCTTCCTTTAGTTCGATTCGTTGTTTCATAAATTCACCTACAAATAAGAAAGCTAACGCAATGGTTAGCTTTCTCTCTTTCTTTTTAAAGTTTGATAATCTTCCAGGGTATTGATATTCATCAATAATTCAGGTTCAAGATTTGTATCCTTTGTGTTAAGTAACTTAATATTACCCATTTTTACACTTCGATACAATCGATAATCTTTTTTTTCAATTTGTTTTTCCAGAATAGGAAGTAACTTTCTTGTGTAAATCCCTGCGGTTAGATACGTATGATTTTCGTCTTCTAAAAAGATTCCATCATAGTCTTCCAACTTCTCATAAAGAATATTCACAACATCCATATTTACGAATGGCATATCACAACTACACACAAACAGGGCGTCTACTTTGGTTTGATGTAATACGGAAACAATGCCATTCATAGGACCTATCGATGGATATTCATCAATGATATTCGTATACCCCTCTATAACGTATTGTTGAGAAGGATTTACAGACAAATATTTAAAGGGGATCGAATACATTTCTTGAGCAAGTATTTCTAAAAAAGTTCTATCATTTAGTTTTAAATCTGCTTTGGCTTGAAAATTCATTCTTGAACTTTTACCACCGACTAGAATACAAACTCCAAAATTCATGAATATTACGCTTTCTTGCAGCTATTGATAAATAATCTCACAAATCCTAACAATACGTAGAAGATAATTCCACATGTAAAGTAGATTTGGAATCCTTTAATTTGTGTAAAGATGGCAGCTAAGCTTTCATTTCCTGCAGCTGTTAGGAATCCACAGAATTTAGCTGTAGCAACGATACCAATTGCCATCGGGAAGGTTAACCCTGCAAATCCAGGATAGAATGGTACTTCGAAGAAAGAAGGCAATTTGTAACAAATAAAGATTAATGAACATACAACTGCGATATATAAGTAGTATACAATAAATGGGCTTGGATTCGCGATGTGTGTTAAGTAACATACGATACTTAATGAACATGGCGCTAATACGATTGCTTGTGTGTGATACATACCCGCTTTGATTGGTTTTGTCGCTAAACGATAAACCATGAAAGGAATTAAAGCCGTAAAGGCGAAGATTCCCCAATATGTGATGATTGTACAAATTAATGGTTGTTCCATTGGAGCACCGATAACTGCAGCTACCATGATACCGTTTGAAGTAACGAACCAGCTTGGAACGAAAGTATCCCAGCTGCGATTTTTAATTAAGTTATTGATGATAAATAAACAAATGTGGCAAGCATCAATAATAACCCCACCAAACCATAACGCTTTGGCAATTGGAGCATTATAAGGAAGATAGAAGCTTCCTAGTAACATCATGATCATTGGGAAACCTGCATATAAAGAAGCGGGAACTGTTTGTGAGTATTCCTTCTTACATACATCGAAGAAACAAATAACTTTTACACAATATAATAACCAGATAATAGTGGCAGCGATGAATGTTGCGTTTCTAACCCATGTAAATCCATCAAAACCATTTAATACGTTCGCTAATGTACAAGCTCCAACCATTGTAGGCAATAGTGGAACTGGCATCCCTTTTAATTTATTTAACATCTAATACTACTCCTCATACATAAATTCGAAATTTTCTTTCATGTGGAAGAAATCCGAATAGTCTACTTTTAATAATGGCTTTTTAATCTTTGATACATCGATTTTTCGACGGATCAATTGTGTTAAGACACCAGAATAAGAGATATCCCCTTGTAAGATAGCTCCGGTAATAACACCATCTTTGTGAACCACTTTCTTATAAATCTTCTTTTCTGGATCTTTATAGATTTCTTCTGTGTATGTGTCATCATAACGATTGGCTTGACCTAATGACATACTTTCCAATCCTAAGAAGTTCATTGTGGATTTTGAAGCGAAGAAATCATCCATAGATTTTTCAATACCGCTCATATTGTAAGCAGCAATCATTCCTTCTTTTACGGCAACTGGCCAGATAGGGTTACGTCCAGAAACGTCTCCAGCTCCATAAACATTTGGAATGTTTGTTTGTCCGTGTTCATCAAATACCAATCCGAAACGGTCGCATTCAATTTTAGAATCGGCTAAGAATTCAACGGTAGCACGAACCCCTGCACAGTTAATGACTAAGTCTGTAGGAATTTCTGTTCCATCGTTAAGGATAACTTTGTAGCAGTTTCCTTCTTCGTCTAAACAGAATTCTTTCGCTCCCATGTTGTAGTATTGTTTGACACCATATTCAGCGAACATATCTTGATATACTTTTGCTGAATATTCGTCCAATTGAATACCTAACATGTAAGGCGCCATATCGGCTAAAGTGATATTTTTTCCATATTTTACTAAACCGGCTAATACGTCGATTCCAACAAGTCCGGCACCCATGATGAAGATGTTTTGTACTTTATCTAAACGTTCTTCGATAAATTCAACATCTGGGAAATTTCTAAATCCGGTAATGTTCTTTCCTTCTCTTAATCCGGGAATTGGGAAGAAGTTAGGATGAGAACCTGTACAGATAGCTAACTTGTCATATGATACTTCTCTACCGTCTTCTAAGATAACAACGTTACGATCGGTATCTACACTGCTCGCTTTTACACCTTTGATCCATTCTAAGTTCATTCTTTCGACAAAGTTTGGACCAACGAAGTTTAATCCTTCTAAATCACGTTCCCCTTTTAGGTGGTGATATAAGATACAACGAGAATAAATATCCTTATCTTCAGAAATCATCACAATTTCTGCATCTGGATTTAAATCGCGAAGTTTACGAACGACGTTTGTACCAGCCGCGCTAGCACCAATAACTACAAATTTCATTATCGTTCCACCTCCATAATAGTAATGGCTCCCATTGGACATTTTTCAACGCACATTGGGTTTCCTTTTCCATCTTCACTACGGTGAACGCACATATCGCATTTCATAACTTCGTAGTGGTTAATTTCATCTGGTTTTAATACCCCATAAGGACAAGCCATAACGCACATGAAACAGTGTGCACAATGTTCTTTGTCATAAGTTACATAACCAGTTTTTTCATCTTTACGCATAGCTCCTGTCATACAAGTGATTGCACATTCTGGGTTTTCACAATGACGACAGAAAATAGGAGCTGGTTTTGTTTCCGAATCAATTACGACACGGTTTCTTGCATCGTGTGTATCGTGAGAAATACAACATGAAGTTACACACATTAAACATCCGATACATTTTGAACGATCAATTTTAATACGATACATAATTATTTAGCCCCCTTTACTTCTAATCTTACAACTGCAGATTTGTAAGATGGTTCTTTTGAATATGGGTCATATACGGAAGGCGTTAATTTGTTACATTCTTGATAGTGAATCGGAGCCCAAATTTCATCTGGTTGTACATCGTCTGTTACACGTATTGCGAAATCTGCATTTTGTCCGTTACATGAATAGATAGTTACCCAGTCTTCGTGTTGTAAACCTAATTTTTCTGCTACACTTGTGTGAATGAAACAATATGGGTGGTTAGAGCTTACACCTTCTACGAATTGAACTTCACGAGTACGAGATTGTGTGTGCCATTGACCAACAGTTCCACGTCCTGTATTGAAGATAAATGGGAATTCTTCGGTTTGAGGCATTGGATTTTCTGGTACTGGTTCAAATTGGAAAATCGCTTTTTGGTCTGGTGTCCAGAATTTACCATCGGCATATAAACGTCTTTCATCTTCTTCTAGTTTAGTTCCTTCTGGAAGAGGCCATTGTACACCATGAGAGAATTCCAATCCTTTATAAGAAACACCCGTAAAGTCAAATGGTCTTCCTTTAGAACAAGCTCTCATTAAATTGAAACAATCTTCTTGTGTTTTCCAGTTATCGATGATGTCTTGTAATCCTAAGGCTTTTGCGATACCATACATGATTTCGTAGTCATCTTTTTCATCTGGATCTTTCTTTAATACGGGAACTAGTCTTGATAAACGTCTTTCAAGGTTGATATATGTTCCTTCTTTTTTAATTCCTGGAACAGCTGGTAAGAATACATCGCATTCTCCCATACTTTCGATATCGTCATAAATGTCTTGTACAACGTAGAATTCTAACTTATCCATAGCTTGTTGGAATGTTTCATTGTTTGTCCAAGAGTGACGAGGGTTTGTACAAAGAATCCATAAAGCTTTGATTGTACCATTGTTGATTCCTTCAATAATAGCGTTATATGGTTTAGTTGGTCCTTTTGCCAATACTTCTTCATCGCATTTGAAGATATTAGCCACTTTTGCACGAGCGGCTGGTGCTGCAAAGTCATGTCCATATAAAGAAGCCTGGTTAGAGAATAAACGAGATCCCATGGCATTACATTGTCCAGTAATTGAGTTGGCTCCTGTTCCTGGTTTACCATAGTTACCTAATAATAATTGTAAGTTAATGATAGATTGGGCAGCACGTACAGCGTTGTGTGATTGGTTGATACCCATTGTCCACCACATAGAAACTCTTTCCCCATTGTGGATCAAATCAATTAATTCGTGTAATTGTTCCATAGAAAGGTTTGTCACTTCACTGACTTTTTCTAATGGGAAATCTTTAACGAATTCTTTATATTCAGCGAATTTGTTTGTGTGTGCTTCAATGAAATCGTGATCAATCCAGTCTTGTTCGATGAAATAGTTAGCTAATCCATAGAATAGAGTAGAGTCTGTTTTTGTCTTGATTGGATAGTGATAATCGGCATTTTTTGCGGTTTCACTTCTTCTTGGGTCAATAACGATTAATTTTTTATTTTTGTTCTTTTTAATACGGTCCCAGACAATTGGGTGCGCAACAACTGGGTTAGCTCCGATTAAGATGATTGTATCGGATAATTCTAAGTCTTTTAATGTATAACCTGGCGCATCAAATCCATAGCTTTGTTTGTGGGCAACTACCGCACTGGCCATACATAAACGTGTGTTCCCGTCTACATTTGTCTTTAAGTGGTCACGTAAAATGTGTCCATTAATCGCAAATTCTTCCATGGTTAACTGTCCAGTGGAAATACCAGCTAATGCTTCGTTTCCATACTTTTCTTGGATTTCACGGAATTTTTTCGCAATTAGGTCAAAAGTATAGTCCCAACCTGGATATTGGTAAGAACCATCTTCCATTTTTACTCTTGGTGTATGAGGTTTCTTAACTACTGTTTGTTGCTTGTCCAAAGAAATTCCTTTGATACAGCAGAATCCATCGTTTACTGGATAACCTGGTGTTGGTTTTACCGAAACGATACGATTCTTTTCTTCATCTACATAGAAGTCTAAGTTACAGTCAATCGCACAATAGTTACATAGTGATTGAATCTTTTTCATATTTACTGCTCCTAGTTATTGTTTGATTTAAAATCTATTCCATTCCAATACATTGGTGTTTTTACGATGCATTCTGGATCTAATTCCACACCTTCTAATGCATATTTTTTGAATTCTTCGAATCCTACACGGTCAATGATGTAACCAATGTGTTCTTTACGAGCTGGTGCATCTGGTGAAATGTATTTTTCTACGAATTCGTATGTATTCTTAATGATTTTTGCGATGCTGTCTTCATCTGCCCAGATCAACCAGTCTTGTCCTAAACGAGGATTTTTCTTTCCTGTACGTCCCATAATTGTTAATTTGTAGTATTTCTTAGGTGAACGAGTCCATGCACGTGTTGGACATTTTGTAACACATACACCACATCCGATACATTTGTTGATATCACGTTCAATCTTGTAGTTTTTCATAACTAAAGCACCAACGGATAAGCTGTTACATCCTTTTACGCAGGCATTACAGCTAACACAACGAGATGCATCGTATTGAGGCATAGTTTGTCCGATAATTCCAAAGTCGTGCATACGTACTTTGGCACAATCATTTGAACATCCTGTAAAGGCTACTTTAAAGTGTAAGTCATTTGGGAAGATTTCTTTTTCAACACGTTTTGCGAAATCGGAAGTTTTATAGTTAGCGAAAGGACACACTTCATTTCCGATACATGCACAAATGTTACGAGTACCAGAAGCTGGATATCCAGTTTCTGGATCCACTTGATTAATTCCTAAGTTTTCAATGATTGGTTGTAATTTGGCATTTACAGCAGCCATGTCTTGAATGTGAATTCCTTCAATTTCAAAACCTTGACGAGTTGTTAAGTGTACTTTTCCATTTCCGTATTCTTTTGCGATTTCCGAAACTGCCGCTAAAACTTCGGCATTACATAATCCACCTGGAACACGGACACGTGAAGCAATAATATTTCTTTTCTTAGTGATACGGAAGGCGTTCTTTTTGGCTTTCCCTGTATGTACATCGATCATAATTTGTTGCCTCCTAATCTATTAAGTTTTTAGCGACTACGTATGGGAATACTGGTCCATCTAAACATACATATGTATCATCGATACGACAATGTCCACATTTTCCTAGTCCACAGCACATCTTACGTTCCTGGCTTGTCCAGATTTGTTCTTCCTGGATTCCTAATTTACCAAATTCGATGACTACGAATTTCATCATAATAGGAGGTCCTACTACGATAGCTACGGCATTGGATACATCTTCGAATTTTACATCTGGAATAAATTTAGTAACCATTCCGACAGGTCCTGTGTAATCTTCTGGGGCACGGTCTACCGATTGTACAACGTTGATTGTCTTTTTCCAGCGTTCTAAATCCGCACGGAATAATACGTCGTTAGGTGATTTGAACCCACAGATCAATGTGAATGATTTACATTTTTCTGGATTGTTTGCGAAATAATCAACGACACCGCGTACTGGAGATAATCCAGTTCCTCCGGCTACTAATAAGATTTCTTTTCCTTCGTACAAAGATACATCAAATCCATTTCCATATGGTCCACGGATTAATAAAGAGTCTCCTGTATCTAATTTAAAGATTTCACTTGTTACTTTACCTACGTTACGAATTGTGAAATCCACTGTATTATCACCAATTCCAGATACAGAAATAGGAGCTTCTCCATATTTAGGGATAGAGATTTCAAAGAATTGTCCTGGTTTTACAATCGAACTGTCTTGTACAGTCATCGTAAAAGTCCATTCCATTTTTGTGTGGCGAGTGACACTCACAATATTCGATACGTATGAAATATAATCGTTACTCATGAGTTTCTACCTCCTTGATCGCGTCTTCTAATTTATTAATGCAGTTAGCGAATGAAATATATTCTGGACAAATCGCATCACAACGACCGCATCCTACACACATGTGCACACCAAAGCGTTTTTTATGATCGGATACTTTGTGCATTACACGGTAACGCATGCGATCTCCTTTTGTCTTACGGAATTTGATTCCACCAGCGATTGTGTCGAAATCATCGACTTCACAAGAAGCCCATACACGTCTTCTTTCTCCAACTTTTGCGTTGTCTGAATAGAAGATATCTTGCATAGTGAAGCAAGTACATGTAGGACATGCGAAGTTACAACGTCCACATGAAATACAACGTGAGTTATATTCATCCCACATTTTTGATTGTTTAATAGAAGCTGGAATACTATCTGGTACGTTTACTTTGTATTCGTTTTCTTCAACAAATTCTGGTGTGTCTTCTTTCTTTTCGTCGTAAACAATAGCTCCATCTACCATTTTTACGTATACATCGTAGTCTTCTGTTTTGTTTGTTCCCATAGATACACAGAAGCATGTATCAAAGCTGGATGGGCATCCCATTAATACAACGATTAAGTTTTCTCTTAATGCTTTGTAGAATGGATCTTCGAATTTATTTTCTAAATAAATTTGATCCAATCTCTTTAAAGCGTGAATGTCACAACTGCGTAAGAAAATTACTGGTTTTCTTGCGTCTGTTTTTGGCATTGTGACTTGTTCTTCAGTAAAGTAGAACAAAGTTTGTGAAATAGGTAATAGGATTTCTTTGAATGAATAATCACTCTTTTGATCCCAAACGATTTCATCAAATGATTCTACTTCTCCATAGCGGATAATGTCTGTGTCCGAGAATGTTCCTGTTCCTGGATACAATTTTGGTGCATAGAAGGCATATTCCTTTTTATGGTCTTGTAAAAAAGAATTGGCTTTTTCTAGCGATACTGTAATTCCCATAGATTTTCCTCTCACTTTCTATATATATGCTCTATGAATAAATTATAGAAAAAGGGCATAAAAAAAACTGTGACCAAAATCACAGTTTGTGTAAGCGTTTTCATGTTTTTGGTTAGGTGTAACTAATTATTTCTTAAAATAATCCGCTAATTTCTTTGTGTCTCTGACATAAAACGATTTTTTCTCATAATGAATGAGTCCTGCATCCACTAAAGTTTTTAAAGCACGGGATACAGATTCTCTTTGGGCACCTAGTAAATCGGATAGATAAGTAACCGAAAGTTCCATATTGATAAACACACCTTTTTCACTTGAAATCCCGTGGTCCTTGGCAAGCTTATAAAACTTAGAAGCCAGCTTCTTGTCTAGACGCGCTTCTCCATTTTTTAATTGTCGATACATTCTTCGAATTTTTCCAGATAAAGAAGCATACACGTGTTTCATAAAAACAGGATCGCTAACCATCAACTGTAGAAAAATATCTTTGGGAATACATAGAAGCGTAGAATCTTCAAAGGCTTGGGCACAGATGGCAGAGTGATAATCTCCTTGTTGATCCTCGTTGATATAGTGTCCTTTTGGGAACATAAAAATTACTTTTCTTCGTCCTTTTTCATTTAATCGATACAAGGAAACGACACCCGTAAGAATATAATACACGTATTCACAATCTTTTTTTTCAAACAAAATATTTGTATGCGCTGGTGCATTATAGATGCGAGCATACTTTTCAATGGTTTCATAGCTAATATCACTTAAATTTTGAAACTCTTTAAATGCGAATAATTTTTCAATATGAGATTTCATGTTTATCACCTATTTAAATATTAACAAATTAATTTCACTAACAAAATAGGTAAAATGTTAGGTAACATCAAATATATGATAATATATATTTATGAAACAAATTATTTATGCGATCAGCGGTTACAAAAACTCTGGTAAAACTACATTAACCGTACAACTGATTGAAAGACTAACATATATGGGATACAAAGTTGCCAGCATTAAACACGATGGGCACGATTTTGAAGACGATGTACCCGGAACAGATTCTTATCGTCACAAACACGCAGGTGCCTATGGGACTGCCGTGTTTTCTAAGAATCGGGTACTGATTCATAAAGAATGTGAAGTGGATGAAACCTCTTTGATCCCTCTATTTCCGGAAGCGGATATTATTCTTCTGGAAGGGTTTAAAAACAGTACCTATCCAAAATACTGGTGTGATTATCCAAATAGAATTCCAGATATAGATCAAATTATCCAGGACATTTTAAAAGAAGCGAAATAATTCGCTTCTTTATTTTTATTTCATCGTTTTGAATGACCGTATTGCAGATTTCTATCTGAACATCTTCCCACACCTTATGAATAATATATGGCTCTCTCGCTAAATATCTGTCAAATAATTCTTTGGATTCAAAATCTAGAATCAAGAAAGAGCCTTTCATCTTTCCCTCTTCATCTAAAAGTCCCCCTGCACAGATGACACTTCCATATTCTTTTACCTTTTGGATATTTTCAATATGTTGGGCTCGCACCTCTAATCGTTTTTCTAGTTTGTTTTCTCCATCCATAGCTTTGATCATAAACTGCATAATTAAATCCTCCTATAAATAATTGACAGCCAATATAGCTACACTCGTTAGAATCATAACCACACCCACGACACGATTTAGGGTAATAGCACTTGCCTTATTGGCAATGACGGCGGCAATTCTTGCCCAGATAAAAGTAAATAAAACACATAATACTAAACTTGTGATATCTGGAATTCCTCCAATTACGAAGTGGGACATGCCACCAGTAAAGGCAGTAAATGCCATAATAAATACGCTGGTTCCAACGGCCATGTGCATTTCATATCCAAGGAAGGAAGTTAATACGAAAAGTAACATCATGCCTCCGCCGGCTCCAACAAATCCACAAATAAATCCGACAAGAATTCCACCAATTAGACTCTTCTTAAACTGTTCTTCTTTGGATACAGCGGCCATTTGTGCTTTCGTAGTTTTTACAGGCGCAAAGATAAAGCGTAATCCGATTCCAATCATCGCAAACTGCATGGTTGAGCTCATGGCTCTTTCGGGTAAGAAACTGGCAATCAAACTTCCTACAACGGTCATGACTAACACCGAAATCAATAAAACCAGACTATTTTTTACATCTAAATTTTTATTCTTTTTATAGGTCCAGGCACTGATTGCGCTAGCTAACACATCGCTGGCTAGTCCAATCCCGACTGCCTGATAGGCAGGAATCGAAAGAAAGGTGGTAAGTACCGGACCCACGACGGCAGCTGCACTCATTCCCGCAAATCCAGTTCCAATTCCAGCTCCCGCTCCGGCTAAGAAACATACTATAATTTTCGTAATCAAGCTCATTTTTTAATCTCCTTCTCGGCATTTTCGCACGTTTTCTGAAATAATCTTTTGTACATTTGAACTTCTTCTATACTAAAATCTTTGAATAGAATCTGCATATACGCTTCTTGCATCTTTTTTCCTTCGAGAATACAAGGCATAGCTTTCTCACTGATCTGCAGATTCAGACTTTTTTTATCCAAATACGAACAAGTTAAATATTCGATTTCTTCTAAATGCTTAATAGAAGCGGATACATGAGATTTTGTCAAATGTCGAATTCGTACAATATCGGATGCCCGGTTGTATTGGGGATTGTTGTATAAAAATAGTAGAATATCCAATTCCATTTGTTTCAGATTGTATCTACTTTTAATCGGTTTACTCATTTGTTCATAGAGCTCTCCTACCGATTTTTGTCTTTCCCAAAATTCCATAATCGCTCCTTTTTTGTTCTATTTAGAACTATTTTATCATAAAAGAAAAGAATGGCAACGTACCATTCTTATAATTCCTTGTATTCTTTTAAAGCTGCTAGTGCTGTTTTAGCCATTTGTTGGTAGCCTTGTTTGCTTGGATGTAGATGGTCTCCACTATCGTAGATAGCTTGGAAAGCGTTATTATCGTCTAGGTCTTTGTCAAAGTCGATGTATCCATCTATTTCATCGGTTGTACGAATCCACGCATTGATTTCCTGTTTCAAATCTTCTCTAAAATCAGCATAGGTTCTCCAGCCTTTGAACGGAATAATGGTTCCAAAGTAAATTTTCAATCCTCTTTCGCGTGCCATTTTAATTAACACTCGATATCCCTCAATGACTTCTTTGGCAGTTGGCAAATCAGACCACGGACGATAAGGATTCTTTTCCACACCAACCGGGTGAATGATATCGTTGATTCCTTCTAGAACAATAACGGTATCACAACCTTGCACGTTCATATCGTGCACAAAGCGAGTATCGGATTTTAAACCATAGGATTCATATAATACACTATGATATTCTCTAAGGATTCTCGCCCCGGAAGCGGCCTTTCTTGGAAAAGATACATTATATCCTTCTTGTAACCCATCCAATTGTAGATATTCTGGCCAGTCCTGGGCAGTGATAGAGTCTCCGAAACAAACAATAGATTTATTCGAATCTTCGGTATAGATTTCAATATCGCTTAAAAAATATACCCATTCTGTTCCCTTATACAATTCCATTGGCAGGCTGGCTGCTTCACTTTGATCTTCTAAAGAGTAGAAGAATTTAGATAAAGGACCTAAAGTCGTTGTGGCAGCTCTTAGAGAAGTAAAGTCTTTAAAGTAGATGTTAATCGTAAAGAATTGATTTTTACTCGTTTCAAATTCAATTTCATCACTTTGGACAGTTTTTCCAGCTCCTAATGTAAGAGAACTCTCTCCATTAAAAGTCACTACTTTTAATGTTTCTGGTAAGATTTCTTCTTTCTTTTCACCAGTCTTGGCAATGGTAACCTTTGTGAAGGTTACTTCTTCTTTTCCTGTAAAGTTATCAAAAGTTAAGCGCACTTTTTTTCCATCAAAAACGCTTAAGATCGGATAGCGTAAAGTAATATTTTTTGTGTATTGTTCTGGTTTATTGGTTGCGATAGAAATCGCATTCGCCCAGTTTGTGACCCATTTCATAGTATTTCCTCTTTTCTTCTTATGCACTCCTATTATACACTAAATAAGACGAAAAAAGGCAGGGAGTGAAAGATTGATCATCTTTCGTTTCGGGAGGTATTTATGAATATTTCTTCTTTGTTGAATTTACAATGCATGATGTTTCTGGAAATGCTGGTTGGTTATATTCTTTGTGCAAGAAAAATTATTGATGTTAAAGATAAGGCGGTTGTCTCTAAAATGGTTATCAATGTTCTATTGCCTTGCAGTATTATTACCGCTTTTGATTTAGAGACAAGTGCTGAAATGTTTGAAAAGATGAAAACTGTTCTTCTCATTTCTATGGCAATTCAAATTCTTTGTGTGATTATCTCTCATTTCTGTTACAACAGCTGTTCACGTGAAAAGAAACCCATTTACCAATATGGAACTGTATGTTCCAATGCTGGACTACTTGGAAATGCCGTAATCGAACACATCTATGGAAGTGAAGGACTATTGTATGGTCAGTTCTATTTAATTCCATTACGAATAGTCATGTGGACCATTGGAATTTCCTATTTTGGTGAAAAATCAGATTTGAAATCTACCATAAAGAAAATTTTTACTCATCCTTGTATCGTAGCGATTGAAATTGGTTTGATTCAAATGATCATTGGCTTTTCCTATCCATCTTTTTTAAATACCACACTAATTAGCTTAGGAAGATGTTCTACACCGATGATCATGTTGTTTTTGGGAATGGTTCTTGCTCAGACTGGATTTTCTAAACTTATCACAAAGGACACAGTCATCTATTCCATTATTCGTTTATTGATAATTCCTGCAATGGTACTCTTGGGATGTAAACTTCTTCAAGTTGATCCATTTTTAACAGGTATATCTGTAGCTCTTGCAGCTATGCCTGCAGGTAGCACTACTGCCATTTTGGCCCAACAATACAACGGAGATATAGAATTCGCTTCTAACTGTGTAGTTTTATCTACCTTACTTTCCATCGTAATACTACCGTTATGGGTTCTTCTTATTTAATATTTGTATTTTATCCTATGAAAAGTTCATCTTGTATATGGTTTACTTTTCTTTTTTTGTTGGTTAGATATGATAATTCCACAAAGAAAAAATAAAATTACTTGTCATAGTGAAATAGAAATGGATGCCAAAGCGGAAGCTTTATTAGAAAAAGGATATCAAGCAGAAAGAAAAATTGGTGTTCAATCTATACCTAACCTTTGTATCCTTACGTATCAAGTGTTATATTGGAAATAGAGAATTATAGATTAGTATTAACACGGAGGCAGTAATGAAAGAATTTATTTTGGATTGTGAACACGATTATATCGCATTTGCGATTGCACTTTTGGGCGTATTATTTATTATTTTCCCGAATCAGGTATCAAATATCGCTCATATCCTGTTAGGACTTGCGTTATTATTTTTTGTCGGGTTTAGCGTTATTGGTTATTTTAAATATAAGGACAAGCAAGTTAATATAGGAAAACTAATTGTATATACAATACTAGCCATAGTCATTTTAATGGAAAAAGGAGACGATTTGCATTCTTTAGGAATCATGTGGTCAGTAGTTTCATTACAAAATGTTAGTGAAGAAATCAATGAGTTCTTTGCACATCACAAGTTCTCATTTGTTCGATTAATTATGATTATCATTTCTTTGGGATTGGCTTTATTACTACTATTAGATCCAGCGCATCACTTTAGCTCTCATGTTCAAATTCTAGGTATTGAAGTCATTTCTACTGTCTTCATTCGTGAGCACCATTTAAAACATAAGAAAAAATAAAAGGATTGTACGATTGTACAATCCGATTTTTTTTAGATTATAGTTCTTCTCCGTTAGTAGCGATAACGTTCTTGTACCAGAAGAATGATTTCTTTTTGTCACGAGAGAAATCACCTGTGTGTGCGTTGTTTTCGTTAACATAGATGAATCCGTAACGTTTGTCATATTCACCAGTTGAAGCAGATACGATATCGATTGGAGCCCACATTTGATATCCTAATAGATCTACACCATCATAGTTTACTGCATCACGCATAGCTGCGATGTGTGCTGATAAGTAGTCGATACGATATTGGTCATCAATCATGTATCCTTCTTCTGTACGGTCGATTACTTTGTCATAAGCACCGAATCCGTTTTCTACGATCATCATTGGTAATTCGAAACGGTCATTGAACCAGTTTAATACCCAACGTAATCCGATAGGGTCAATTTGCCATCCCCAGTCAGAAGCTTTTAAGTAAGTATTTCTTACATAATCTTCTTCTGAGAAGTCGTAAGTGTCACCGAAACGTCCTGTGAATTGAGTTGCGAATGACATATAGTAAGAGAATCCGATGTAGTCTACTTTACCTGCTTCTAAGATTTCAGCATCTCCTTCTTTAATGAAGTCGTATCCTTTACGTTCGAATTTCTTTAACATGTGTGATGGATAGTGTCCACGAGCGTGTACTTCTACGAAGTAGTATTTTTGGTGCATAGCTTGTTGCGCATTTAATACGTCTGCTGGGTTTGGAGTAGCAGGGTAAACACCGTTCATACCGATCATACATCCAACCATTGCATCTGGGTCGATTTCGTGAGCCGCTTTAACAGCTAATGCAGAAGCAACCAATTCGTTGTGAGCTGATTCATACATCATAGCTTCCATATCATCACCTTCATTTACAAGAACAGCCCCTTCTTGTACCATGTGGTGAGCACCCATTGCACGCCATTCAGCTTGGTTGTTGATTTCGTTGAATGTCATCCAATATTTAACTTTTCCTTTATAACGAGCGAAGCAAGTTCTTGCGAAACGTTCGAAGAATCCAATACAACGACGATCCATGAATCCATTATATTTAGCAGCTAAATTATATGGCATTTCAAAGTGTGATAATGTGATAACTGGTTCAATTCCTAATTCTTTCATTGTATCGAACATTTCATCATAGAATTTTAATCCAGCTTCATTTGGTTGTTCATCATCTCCATTAGGATAGATACGTGTCCAAGCGATTGAAGTACGGAATGATTTGAATCCCATTTCAGCACATAATTTTAAGTCTTCTTTGTAGTGATAGTAGAAGTCGATTGCTTTGTGGTTTGGATAGTCTTCACCTTCTAATACACCTCTAGTAATACGACGTGGAGTTTTTGTAACGTTATCTCCTGCAGTCATTACGTCCGCAATAGAAACACCTTTTCCATCTACATCCCAAGCACCTTCTGCTTGGTGAGCTGCGATGGCACCTCCCCATAAAAAGTCTTTTCTAAATCCCATTATTATTTCCTCCTATAAGATTTCCTAATTTTAATTATAGTTCTTTGAAAGCGTTTTCTCAATAGAAAAGAGGATATACATTTCGATATTCTCTTTATTCTTCGATAAATGCTTCATAGGTTTCTTCATCATCACAGAAAATTTGAAGAACCCTTTTCCCGTCTGCCATCGTAGAAATAATTCTAGAACCATATTCTGTCGCATCCGAACGAATGGTTAATTCAACTCCATTGGCAATTTTAAATTTTTTCGTACGCTTATTGGTAATACTTTGGGGTACCGTTGTAAATTCCGTATCAAACTTCTTGCGTGCTGGAAGATTTAACAGACATTCTTTAATGACATCTTTTTGAATGTCCACACTCACTGGTTCATAGTTATCCATTAAATCATCAATGTATGATTCATATTCAATGGGTTGTGGCTGGTTCATCGTATTTTGTACTTCCGTACTTAAAACCACATAATCTCTAGGAGATACATTTTTTACCGTACTTTTCAATTCACTGTCGATTGCCTGATACGCTTTCAAAGTATTGCTGAAATCATTACGAACTTCTTCGACTTGTAGGAAAGATAAATACCAGTATTTTGATTTATTATCATTAAATACTTTGATGGTATCAAAGAAAACATGCCCACTGATTTCATACATGTTGAAAACGGCTGATTTCCAGATATTGTTCTTATCTCCGGCAAAACCATAATTGATTTCCAAGCTATCCCCATCATACCATTTTGTATGTTCAACTTTGGCAAGAAGGTATCGCATAGTTCCATCGTCTAATTCAATTAAGGCTTGTACCAGACTTCCTTTTTTTACATTGACTCCGGTTTGAAATATTTTCGCTTGCGCAATTTTCTCACATTCTAACAATTTATTTGCGATCTGGTGAGCACAATCTTTTCGTTTGTCTTCCATGGTCGCAATTTGTGAAATACAATGTGTTACTTCACTATCTTCCGAAGTTAGATGATAATCTTTGTTTTTTTCGTTGTTACTCGCAAAGTTAAAATAATCTTCAATAAACGCATCGAAATCTTTTGGGATTTCTTTTTCTGTGCAGATGGCATCATCTATATCAATAATATGAAACGATTTAAATAATATTTTCATAATAATTCTCCTGTCTTACAGTAAGAACTATTTTACTCTCTTTTCTAATAACTCTTCAAGTTTAGTTTTCGCCCAAGGATATGGCTTCATAAATTCTCCTTTATATAGAGAGGTTTCGCCAGTTAAATATTTATAGAAATCGCAATCAAAGGCATTCACATTAACTCGGAATTTATTTCCTTGCACAATAATAACGTCATTCAACCCCTTATCTACTAAACTTTTTACCGCTTCAAATTTTAAAACGTAAATGTACTTTCTTGTCTTTTCTGTGACTTCGTTGAAAATAACTTCAGAAATCTCATCTACAGAAACGAGTTCCCCATTCCTAAATACTAGATAAGCCAGAATTTCTTTTGCCCTTCGACGTGGAAAGGAAATAGATTTACCGTCTAACATCACATCAAAATTTCCAAAACATTTTATCTTAGCACAACTCCATTCCCCATAACGCAAATGTTCCAATTCCTCTTGTACATCTTTTTCTGTAAATGGGATTTTTAGGTATCCACTAACATGATGTTTATAAGCCTCTAAACAGTCTCTTGTTGAATCCGAAATATAGATTATATTGATCCTAATCGGTAAACTCTCGATACGCTTCACAAATGAAATATTATCGTATACAAAAACAACGTCACAATCTTCCAATTTTGGAATAACAGTTTCCTCTTTTACCTCAATAAAAGGAATGTATAACGATTCAAATACTTCACTCACTGCTTGATCTTTTAGTACAAAAATTCTCATAATATCACCCTTTTTTAATTCTGTATTTGTATACCAAATTACATCTGTATTACACTATTAAAAACATTCGCAGAGTAATCCACTCTGTGACTGTAACAATAATTGAATACTGTATAAAAAATATACAGATTTATGTGAAAAAAGACAATAGAATTATCACACGAATACATATTTTTATGCTAGATTGTTGATTATTTAGTTTTAAGTCGTCAAAAAGATGGTCTGTGAGGAATTATGGCAAAAGGGGAAAATATCTATAAAAGAAAAGATGGGCGCTGGGAAGCACGATATAAAAAAGGAACTGACGAAAACGGTAAGATTCATTACGGATACTGTTATGCCAAAAGCTATAAAGAAGTAAAAGAGAAAAAAATAAAGGCACAACTGCAGCTTTTAGAAAATCCGAGTTTTTCCTCTTTTGATACGAAACAAACATTTCAAAGCTTTGGTGAAAAATGGCTTACGCAACAAAGGCATCATTTAAAAGATTCTTCGTATTCGAAGTATCACACAATTTTAAACAAACATTTATATCCTTCTATTGGTCACTATCCCTTATACCAGATTGATTCGGAAGTTATATCACAAACTTTGTCACAATTAGTTTTAGAGAAAGAGCTATCTTCTAAAACAGTAAAAGATATATTAACTTTATTCCATTCCATATGGAAAAACGCACAGGTACATAGTAAAGGCAAGCTGCCTAATATTCTTGTTCCTTCTCCTAAAGAACAAAAGAAAAAAATTCGTATTCTAACAGTAAAAGAGGAAAAAGTGTTTTTAAAACAAGTATTAACAGAAATGGATTCTTGTAAATTAGGAATATATGTTGCTTATCAATGCGGCCTTCGCATTGGAGAAATATGTGCTTTACGATGGGAAAATGTAAACACCAAAGAAGCTTATATTCGTATTGATTCTTCACTTCAAAGAGTAAAGGTATTTAATCAAATTCAAAAGACAAGGGTCCGATTGGATGTTCCAAAAACAGAAAACTCGGTTCGTATAATTCCTGTTTCTAAGAATTTAAATAACCTTCTAAAAAAATATCAGAAAAACAATCCAAACACATTTGTACTTACGGGTAATGAGAAACATATGGAACCTAGACAGCTTCAAAAGAAATTCAAAAATTTAGTGGAATCCTGTCAATTAAGCAATATACATTTTCATACATTACGGCATACTTTTGCGACACGTTGTGTGGAGTGTGGCATGGATATCAAAACGTTAAGCGAGATATTAGGACATAGCACAATTCAAGTAACGCTGAATCGGTATGTCCATCCAGATTTAGATTTAAAAAGAAAAAATATGGAGAAACTATGGAATATGTCCTCCGTCAAATAAGGAGTCAGATTTATTTTATTCACGATAAAATGAGCCTTTTTTAATGGATTTCACAGAGTGGATTACTCTGCGACTTTGTTTCAATATATACGATTCAAAATAAATAATCATGCAGGTAAAAGTTTTCAAAAAAAAGAAGAAGATTATCTTCGTTCTTCTCCTTTATCACTTCTTTTTTCTATGTGTTTTGCACGAATATCGGTTTGTTCTGGATTAATTAAATCCGGATCCATAATTAGCTCACCAATGGATTCACATTCTAATTGGCCACTGATTGGATTTTTTACACTATCGATATGCGAATTAATTTTTGCGTTTAGATTTGATACAAATTCGAATGCTAGATCTGTATGAATCAATGTACAGTTAATCATTTCAACATTATCCATATAGTTTAATCCTTGATTGCTTTCAATGGTACAGTTCACAAATTTAATGTTCTTACTATTCCAAGCAAGATATTCTCCTACAATGTACGAATCATAAATTTCTACATTTTCTGTATTCCAGAAAGAATCTTTACTAATCAATCTTGAATTTCTAACCACAATGTTCTTGGCTCCATCAAAACAATAGTTTCCTGTTAAATTGAAATGATCAATTTCAACGTTTTGCGCATTCATCCCAAAATAATCTCCTCGTGCGGTTACATTTTTTAGAACGATATCACTACAGTTCCAAAATGTTTCCTGAGCTAGAGGCAAAATACAATTTGTTAGTGTAATATGGTGTCCTCTACGGAATGTTTTGGGAGCTTCGATCATGCAGTTGTTCATTTCAATATAATTGGTATACCAAATACCAGAACGTGCTGTTTCTAGTAAAGTGGTATTTTCAACTGTAATTTGATTCGCATACCATAATGGATATTTCCAGCGGAAAATAGATCCATCGATATGAATGTTCTTACTTTCTTTTAATGGAGATTCTCCATCTTGAAATACAGAATTTATAATATTCGCATTTTCTAAATGATATAGGGCTCTTTCACCTGTAAATAGGCCTTGATTGTATTCTTTCATATATTCCAACTCCTTAAATCCATTTTTAATTGTATAGATATGACAGAATTAATCAAATGCTTAATATCTATGGGCAGTTATGCGCATATCGCATAACTAAAAAAGAGAATCACTTGGATTCTCTGGTTTACATATTTTGTGGAATCATTGGATTGTACGATGTTTCTTTTTCAATGTTGGCAACACCTGCTTCAGTGGTAATAAATAAAGAAGAGATACTAGCGGCATTCAACAAGGCATTACGTGTCACTTTTGTTGGATCAATAATACCCTTTTCCATCATATCCACCCATTTTCCTTCTTTGGCATCAAATCCGATATTCCCTTGTACTTCTTTTTGTTTAGAAACAATTTCTTCTTTGTTGTAACCGGCATTATCGGCAATTTGAGAAAGTGGAGCTAATAAGGCTTCAAAAACAATATCCATTCCCATTTGAACATCTTCAACATCGGATCTTACTTGTTCTTTTAACTCTTTGTAGGCTTTTACCAAGCTAGCGCCTCCACCAAGGACAATTCCTTCACTGACAGCAGCTTTTGTCGCATTCAAGGCATCTTCAATACGAAGTTTCTTTTCTTTTAATTCCGCTTCGGTTAAAGCACCCACTTTTATAATCGCAACCCCTGTAGACAATTTTCCCAATCGTTCTTTTAATCGACGTTGATCGTATTCTTGTGCTGTTTCCAGCGATGCTTTAATAACACGAATGCGTTCTTCGATATCTTCTTTGTCTCCCATGCCACCAATCATTGTGGTCGTATCTTTGGTTACAACAACTTTTCGAACCATTCCTAAATCCGCTAAAGTGAGCGCTTTTAGATCCATGTTCAAGTCTTTAGAATAGAATTGAGCACCGGTTAAAGCCGCAATATCTTTCAACATTTCCTTTTGCATATCTCCAAATAAAGGTGCTTTTGTAGCGACTACATTGAAAGTTCCTCTTAATTTATTTAAGGATAAAGTAGATACCACTTCATTTTCCAAATCTTCTGCAATAATTAACAGAGCTCGATTGGATTGTACAATTTGTTCCAACAAAGGAAGGATTTCCTGAATGTTGTTGATTTTTTCATCGGTCACCAATACATAGGCTTCACTTAACTGCGCAATCATCTTTTCATGATCACTGACCATATATGGGGATAGATAGCCTTTGTCATATTTCATTCCTTCACTGATTTCTAAAATGGTTTCAAAACCATTCGAATCGTCCACAGAAATTACACCTTCTTGTCCAACTTTTTCCATGGCCTGGGCAATAATATCTCCAATTTCTTTGGAACCCGAAGAAATAGTGGCAACATTGGATATTTCCTGATTGCTTTCGACTTTTTTAGAAATGCTGAGTAAATAGTTACTTATGGCTTTAGCTGCCGTTTCTATTCCTTCTCGCATTAATACAGGATTGCATCCTTCTTCCACTTTTTTTAGACCATTTTTGATCATATGTTGAGCTAAAATAGTAGCGGTTGTTGTACCGTCACCAGCCATATCGTTGGTTTTACTTGCGACTTCATAAACCAGCTTCGCTCCCATATTTTCAAATTTATCTTCCAATTCAATTTCTTTGGCAATGGAAACCCCATCGTTTGTGATCAATGGAGAACCATATTCTCTTTCCAATACCACGTTTCTTCCTTTAGGTCCTAAGGTAACCTTAACCGCATCGGCTAATGTATTTACCCCTTTCAACATGGCTTCTCGAACATCTTTTGAAAATCTTACAATTTTTGCCATATAAAATCCTACCTATCTACCGCTATGATATCGATATCTTTAATAACGATATATTCCTCGTCTCCGGATTTCATTTTCATGCCTTCTCGTTCACGAAATAGAACTCTATCTCCAACCGCATATCCTTGATTCTTCACTTCGGGACCAATTTTTTCTACAGTAGCCAATTTGGAAGGTTCCTTCGCACTGGTTAATAAAATCCCACTGGCAGTTGTTTTTTCTTCTTTTTCTTTTCTTAATAAAACATAGTCATGTAATGGTTCTAACATACTTACACCTCAAATAGCCTTCTTTTCAATAAATGGCTAAATACATAATATTCCTTTCCAGTTCTTTGTCAAATTCATTGCCTTTTTCTCAAAACTTAGTAAAATTATACCGAGGTGACTAACAGTATGAAAGCTTGTTTTCAAAGTAGTAAAATTCTTCTTCCAAGAGAAGAGTATTGTAATTCGAATTGGCCAGTTGTAGCTTGTGACCAATTCACCAGTCAACCAGAATACTGGTTAAAAGTGCAACAAATCGTAAAAGATAGTCCTTCTACCTTACATATGATTTATCCTGAAGCTTTTTTGAGCGAAGGGGATTCTCGTATTGAAAAGATTAACGCAACCATGCAATCTTATATGGAACAAAATGTATTAGAAGAAGCTGTAAACGATGGATTTATTTTAATTGAAAGAAGAACCATTTCAGGAAACCGTTTAGGATTGATTGGTAAACTTGATTTAGATTGTTATGAATATAAGCCACAAACTAACGCTCTTGTTCGTGCAACCGAACAGACCGTAGAATCTCGTATTCCTCCTCGTGTAAAGATTCGTGAAAATGCACCTTTGGAACTTCCACATGTTATGGTGCTTGCCGATGATGCACAAGGAAAATTGATTGAAAATTTATTTATCCAAAAAGAAGACTTCCCTAAACTTTATGATCTAAACCTGGTTCAAGAAGGTGGACGTTTGATTGGATATAAAATCGATGGAGAAAAAGCCCAAGAAGTCAATGAAGCTTTATATACTTTCCAGGAAAATTCAAACGGCTTATTTTTAGTGGTAGGTGATGGTAACCACTCTTTGGCAACCGCAAAAACTTGTTGGGAAAACATCAAGAAAACTTTATCCGAAGAAGAATGGGAAAACCATCCAGCGCGTTATGCCTTAGTCGAACTTGTAAATCTTCACTCATTAGCTTTACAATTCGAACCGATTCACCGTTTATTATTTGAAGTAGATCCTTCAGATGTATTCTTCTCTTTCTTAGAATATCTAAAATCACAAAACATGAGTATTACCAAAGGAAGAGAAATCAGCTTTGCGAGCATCGATCTTCAAATTATGTTCTCTATCACCAATAAACAAAATCGTATTCCGGTAGAAATTCTTCAAACCTTCTTGGATGCGTATTTAAAAGACCATCCAGAAAGTTTAATTGACTACATTCATGGAGACGATGTATTAAACGCATTGTGTCGAGATAAAGGAAATTGTGGAATCTTATTAACGGCTATTCAAAAAGAAGATTTGTTTCCTTCCATTCGTGAAGGACACGTTCTTCCTCGAAAAACTTTCTCTATGGGAGAAGCGAACGAAAAACGCTATTACATGGAAGCTAGAAAAATTAAGTAGGAATGGTATGGACTACATTCCTACTTTTTTATAATATCGGGACGAATTGGGAAATCAAAGTACGTATCTGGATAAGGTTCTTTTTCTAAGGAAAAATGCCACCATTCACTTGGGAAAGCAATAAATCCATTTTCTAACATGACTTTTCTTAGATACATACGATTTTCTTTTTGTTCCTTGCTGATATGTTCATAGAAAGGATACGATTTGGCTCCAAAGAAATCAAAAGTACCTCCCATATCCACATCTAGTTGAGTAGCCATTTCTACTAAAGTGAAGTCGATCGCACTTCCTCTGGAATGACTGCTCTTTTTAATTACGTATTCTCCAAAGATTTCTTCTTTTTGATAATCTGGATAGAAATAGGATTTCATACCTTCTTTCCCTTCTTCCAAAGACCAGCGAACAAAATGATCTACTGCTCTTTGTGGACGATAGGCATCAAAAACTTTGACCAAATATCCTTTTTCTTTGAAAATAGGGACTACCCTTTTCATAGCTTCACACAATTCTTTCGTACAGAGAATGATTGGTGCTTCGTATCCATCAATCCTTTCGGAAACAAAATTAAAGCTTGTATAATAACGAACATCTAACAAAAGTTCCGGAATTTCTTCTCCTAAATTTACGAAACCGCTTGCATCTTTGCTGGATTTTTCACTTGTCATCTTTATCCCTCTTTTCTCTTGTTATTATAGTATCAAATGAAAGAAAATGATATTTTTTCATAGATTTCTTAATCATTTTCATTTAGAATAGCTATGTTAGGGAGGAAAAACATATGAGTGGTTTTTTTGGAGTAGCATCAAAAGATAGCTGCATTTTCGACTTATATTTTGGAATCGACTATCATTCCCACTTAGGAACTCGCCGTGCTGGTATCGCCACTTACGGTAAGGACACTGGGTTTAAAAAATCGATCCACAATATTTCTAACTCTCCTTTCAGAACTAAATTTGAAAACGATTTAGATAAATTTGAAGGGAATTACGGAATCGGATGTATTTCTGATTACGAAGCACAACCTATTTTAGTAAGAAGTCACCACGGAGCCTATGCGATTTCTACTATTAGTAAAATCAACAACGCTGAGCAATTGGTTGAAGAAGTTTTAAAAGGAAGAACTCACTTTTTCCAAATGAGCACTGGAGAAATCAATCCAACTGAATTGGTCGCAGCTTTAATTAATCAAAAAGACAACTTCATTGAAGGAATTCAATATGCCTTAGATGTAATTGATGGATCCTTATCTTTATTAATCGTATCCGATAAAGGAATCTATGCCGCACGTGATAAATATGGAAGAACTCCAGTTATCATTGGTAAAAAAGAAGATGCGTATTGTGCAACATTTGAAAGTTTTGCATTCTTAAACTTGGGATACACTTTAGAAAAAGAATTAGGTCCTGGAGAAATCGTCGTATTTAACGAAAATCAATGTAGAACATTAGTAGATCCTAATAAGGAAATGAAAATCTGTACATTCCTTTGGGTTTATTATGGATATCCTTCAGCAACTTACGAAGGAATCAACGTAGAAGATATGCGTTATAACTGCGGTAAATTATTAGCTAGACGTGACAAAGAAAAAGAAATTCACATTGACGTTGTTGCTGGGGTTCCAGATTCAGGAACTGCCCACGCTGTAGGATACGCTAATGAATCTGGTATTCCTTTCTCTAGACCATTTATTAAATATACACCAACATGGCCTCGTTCATTCATGCCAACAATACAAACAAAGCGTAACTTAATCGCTAAAATGAAATTGATTCCAGTGCATGAATTAATCGCAGGAAAGAGTTTATTATTAATCGACGACTCTATCGTTCGTGGAACACAATTAAGAGAAACAACTGAATTCTTATATGAAAGTGGCGCAAAAGAAGTACACATTCGTCCTGCTTGTCCACCACTTCTATTTGGATGTAAATATTTAAATTTCTCACGTTCTACATCGGAACTAGAATTAATCGCTCGTCGTGTTATCAATGAATTAGAAGGATATGAAGTAACAGACAAAGCATTACTTCAAGAATACGCTAATCCAGATTCAGAAAAATACGAAGCAATGATCGAAGGAATTCGTCAAAAATTAAAATTTACATCTCTTCGTTATCACCGTTTAGACGATATGTTAGATTCAGTCGGAATTGACCACTGTAAACTTTGTACATATTGCTGGGATGGAAATGAATAAGAGTATCACTGCGATACTCTTTTTTTTGCGTAAGAAAAAGGAGATTCTTTAAAATCTCCTACTCTTCTTCTACATTAATTTTTCCTTCGTACAACATACCAGTCGCATCAAATAATGCATGATATTGATCCCATAAGTATTTTGGTGAGAAACTAGAAGTATAGTTGTGTTGTGCATGTTTCGATGCCATTGAACTTGTATATTCGCTTAATGGGATCAATTGAAAATTCTTGTATCCTTTCTCATAGTGATTTACCACAGGAATCACACGAACATTTTCCATCACGGTTTTACCCTCTTCATTTTTACCCAAATCAAATTGTACCACCGCACTTGTTTGTGCCATGTTAACACCTGTTTCATCCACCGATTCTGAAGCATGGGCAACTCTTGCCGTAATTAAAGAGCCTAGTGAATAGAATACATATGTCTTCTTACCTTCGGCATTGGTAAGAATATCCGCTTTTTGTGCAATATGAGGATGGTTACCAATAATCATATCTACACCCAAGCTATTTAGATAGTTTGTTAAGACCATCTGTTTGGAATCAATTTCGTAAGTATATTCTTCTCCCCAGTTCATGGCGACCACAATAATGTCTGCTTTTTCTTTGGCTTCTGCTACCAAATTCTTTAACTGGCGTTTATGCGTACTGTCAAAGTTATCGTGCTCATCTAACAACATATTGACCGAAAAGTCGTGCTCATCATCTTCATCATAATCTGCATTGTCATACAAGATAGCCGTATAAGATAGAATCGCAATACGCGCATCCCCGACTTTTGCGATGCTTAACTTATCCATATCTTCTTCGGTACTGTTTATACCTGTGTGTCCTAATTTTAGGGAATCCAAAATTTTATTTGTGTTTTCAATGGCTTCAAATCCTTTTCGATTCGATTGCGCATTGGCACAGGTAAAAAAGTTAAATCCAAGATCTGAATATCTTTGTGCGATTGCTTCTAAATAGCTGTTTGGAAATTCTACAGTTGCTGGTTCCCCTTCTTCCTCTGCTTTTTTATCTTCTTTTCCAATCGTTTGTACTAAATTTCCAATGACATAATCGGCACTCATCAACGGATTGATTGGTTCAAAATAGTCCTCAATCGCATTGTCTTCAATCCATGAAATAAAATTCTTATCATAATACAAATCGCCTGTTAGAGTGACCGTTGGTAGATCCGCTTTTTCTTTATAACTAAACATCAATACTCCAAGGACCACGGCTACACAAGTAATCAAGGCGAGTAAAATTTTTGTTAATTTATTTACCATGCCACTATTTTACCATAGTCCACTTGTATTTTCCTAATTTATTTTATTCGCAACTATGTTAGAATGATTTTGGTTTTAAGAAAGAAGTGAGATTTATGGAACTTAGTTTATTATTAATGAAGGAAATTGTTCAACTCTTTATTATTCTATTTATTGGATTCATCCTGGTAAAAGGAAAAATTCTTAGTGAAAGAGACAGTAAAGTTTTCTCCATACTTGTTCTTTATGTGTGTGTGCCTTGTGCCCTAATCAATGCCTTTTCTGTAAAAATGGATGATTCCACTTTATTTGGATTGGGTCTGGCATTTCTAGCCGCCATTATTATCCACATGATTTACATTCCATTTGGAAAATTATTGGCAAAAACCTTTCACTTTAGTGATATCGAATACATTACTATGATCTATTCAAACTCTGGTAATTTAATTTTTCCGCTAGTCGCTGCTGTATTAGGGCCAGAATGGGTTATTTATTCGAGTGGATTTATGGTTACCCAAACAGTATTGTTCTGGACCCATGTAAAATCGGTAATCAGTCGGGAAAAGTCCTTTGACATTAAGAGTATTGTCACAAATGTTGGAATTATTTCAGTAGCCGTTGGTTTAACAATTTTCTTATTTCAAATCCAGTTGCCAGAAATTATTCTAAACGTGAGTACAAAATTAGGAAACATGATGGGACCGCTTGCCATGCTCGTTATTGGAATGTTGTTTGGAAATATGGATCTAAAAAAAGTGTTTTCGATTAAAAGAGCGTATATTGTTACCTTTTTTCGTTTGATTGTATTTCCTATCATTGCCATCGTATTGTTCAAATTTACACCGATTCATACCCTAATGGAAAATGCAGATCAGATTTTATTAATTTCTACCATGGCAACAACCGCACCGGCGGCCGCAACCATTACTCAATTTGCCCAGCTATATGATAATGAGCCAAATTATGCCAGTGCATTAAATGTCATCACGGTTATCTTTAGTGTCATTACCATGCCGCTTATGATCATGATCTATCAATTGTTGTAAAAGAAAAGAATCCACCACGGATTCTTTTTTATTTCCAAAGATAATTCATAAACACAGGAAGAGATTTTCTCCAGCTTGCTTCGTTGTGATTTCCTCCCACAAACAATCTTGGGTAACAAGATACCCCCTTTTCTGTAAGCTCGTGGTTAAAATGCAGCAACATATCCATCGCATTCATCATAAATTCACGACTTCCTAATTCTTCGCTTCCCATATCCATGTAGATACGCGTATTTGGATCTAGCGCTTTACTCTTAAACTCATTGCGTAATTCGTTTTGACAGATCAAGGCAGATGGGGACAAACAGGCAGCCTTGGAAAAGATGTCGTTGTATTTTAGAACCGAATACAAGGACATTAAACCGCCCATGCTACTTCCACCAATACCTGTGTATTCTCTTTCTGGAAGTGTGCGATAGTTGGCATCGATATATGGCTTCAACTCATGAACCACATAATCCATGTATACATCTCCACAACCTTCGATCCATCCGGCAAAGTAAGAATTTACGCTGTAGGGACAATACTCTTTTAATCGATTGTTTCCATAGTGATCACATTCCATCCCTACCACAATCATATCTAAAAATCCTTCATCCAAAAAATCTTTGATCCCCCAGCAAGTTCCATATGTCGCATCTTCATCATAGAAAAGATTGTGTCCATCGTACATATAGAAAACAGGATATCGTTCTTCACTATCCTTATACCCTTTTGGAAGATACATATGAATCTTCATTTTTCGATTCATTGGATGTACATCCACTTCAAATTTTTTAATCATAATCGTTCCCTCTTTCAAAAATATTATACACTATTCTGTGTTTGAAAGTGATACAATGTCTTCTAGAAACGAGGCTTTATTATGACAATTAAACTTTATGATACAGATCCCTATAA
>JAGHTX010000052.1 GCA_018065105.1 Bacillota bacterium | reverse complement strand
GAGAAACAGATTTTAAAAATCAAAGAGACTACTGGTTAAAATCTACAGAGTATCATGCTTCAATCGATAGTAAAATGATAGACCTATTAGAGATGATCGGTATTAACGTTAATTTATTTGAACCATACATTATAGAAAAGAAGATCATAAAAAAAGATTTTCAGTTAAACGAGATAGAAACGGTCGAAATAGACAGATCACAAGCGATTAAATTATCTACTGGAGAAAAAGAAACAATTATCACGGAAAAAGAATTTTCTGATATTAAAAAAGATCTTGTAAATTTCTTAAATAAAAGAATATTCGGTTAAGGAGGAAAAGAAATGAACGACTACCAAAAAAGCGCACTATTAAAAGCTGATATGGTTTTATCAGACTATGTATTATCAACAGATCAAGACGAAAAGAAAATCATTTTTGATCTATTGGATCAATACGTTTCACAGCTGGACGATCCAGCAATTACACTATATTTTTCTAAGATCGCTGGAGCTACCAACGAAAGCGAAAAAGAAATCTATATCGAAATCTTGACAGATCTATTCAGAAATAAGTTAGAGAAATAGAAATAAAAAAGTCCGTGAAGCTACCAACAACACGGACTAAGCGACCACGAGCTGTGATCGACTACCAAAAACAAATATATTATAGTCGATTATCTCGTTAAAGAAAAGAAAGAGGTATTGTTAAAAATGACTATGATCGATACTATAGGGATCTATGTCCGTGTTAGTACACAGGAACAAAGCGAAAACGGATATAGTATAGACGAACAATTAAACCGTTTAAAAAAATATTGTGAAGCTCATGACTGGGGACTGGTTAAAGAATACGCTGACGGAGGACACTCCGGAGCTAAACTTGAAAGACCAGCTCTCCGAGAGCTTATAAAAGATGTACAAGAAAAAAAGATCTCTAAAGTTATAGTTTATAAGCTGGATCGACTTTCGAGATCTCAGAAAGACACGCTTTATCTGATAGAAGATGTATTTTTAAAAAATAACGTCGATTTTGTTTCCATGTCTGAAAACTTCGACACGTCCACTCCATTCGGTAAAGCTATGATCGGTATTTTATCAGTCTTTGCACAGCTGGAGCGTGAACAAATAAAAGAGCGAATGATGATGGGAAAAGTCGGACGCGCTAAAAGTGGAAAATGGTTAGGATCCTCAAACCGTCCGACTGGTTATGATGTGGTAGACGGTGAGCTGGTGATAAATGAATACGAAGCACAAATAGTAAAACTAATATTTAAATTATATAATGACGGTTTTGGTACTGTAGCGATAAGAAATAGACTTTTTGAGCTAGGATATAAAGCTCGAAAAGGTGAATTTTCTAAAATCTCTGTACAGACTATTTTAAAAAATGCTGTATATATTGGTAAAGTCAATTTTCAAGGTGTACAGTATGACGGAGATCATGATCCAATAATTTCAGAAAAGGAATATTACAAAGCTCAAGAAAGAATGAAAAGAAATAAAGAAAACCCACGTTTCGCGAGTATATCCGGACAGTTTACCGGATCAGCTAAGTTTACTGGTTTATTTAAATGTGGCTGTGGTAAATCAATGATTTTGACATACGGACCGAAGAAAAAAGACGGTACTAATTACAAATACTATAAATGTGTTGAGCGTACCGTAAAAGGTGGAAAATGTAAGATAGAAAGTAAATCAATCAAAGCTGATGTTTTAGAAAGTGCTGTGTTGACTGAGCTAAAAAACTTCCAGCTGGATCCGGAGCTGTTTGTTTCTCAAATTAGAAAAGAAAAACAAAAAGATCCAGTAAAAGAAGATAAAATAGAAATCGATCAGATCCGTAAACATATAAAGGAAATAGAAAATAAATCTCGAAAACTTATAGATCTATATCAAATATCAGCAATAGATTTTGAAGAAGTAACAGCTAGAGCTACAGCTCTAAACGACGAAAAAATAAAATTAACTGATAGATTAAATGAATTGGAAAAAGAAGCTGGAAAAAACAGCTCGGAGGATCTATCCGAAAGAGAAGCTATAGAGCTTATCAATAATTTAGATCTATCGTGTTTAGAGTTAGACAAGGTACTAGACGAAGCGACAGCTTTTGAAGTAAATAAGATCATGAAAACATTGATCAATAAAATTGTAGTAACTGGAAATCAAATCGATTTTTACTGGAATTTTTAGAACCGTGTAAAATACGGTTCTTTTATTTTTAGCTAGTGTATACGAATATCTAGTTAAAACCAAATGTCCGGTAAGGGCAGCACGAATGACCATTTTAGCTGTATACGCATTTCGTGTTTCTCCTATGAAAATGATATCGGGATCGTGTCGTAATAACTCTTCAATCCCTTTCTCATACGTAAACCCCTGGGCTTCATTGATCTGCAACTGTAAGTACTCGGGGTCTTCAATTTCAATCGGGTCTTCTAAACTCACGATTTTATATCGTTTTTGAAGGGCGATCTCGTGTAAGATCGCATGCAAGGTGGTCGTTTTCCCCGAATTGGTTGGACCGATACTAATGACTAGCCCCTGTCGATATTGGCAAATCGATTTTAGATAAGCAACCTGTTTTTGATTATCGGTTAGATCTTCAATGCCTAAATGGATACTGGTATTTAAAATTCGCAAGACTCCTGTTTGTACATCTTTGTTGACTAAAAGACTAAATCGACAAAATAAGGGATTATCCTGATAGGTACATTGAAATTGACCACTCTGCGGGATAAAGGGATTGGTTAGATCGAATTTGGATATAAATTTTAAGTATTCAAAGAATTCTTTGGTCCATATATCCTGATAGATATCTTCCATTCCCTTATGGGTACGAAATTGAATTTGTAGAATATCCCTTTCCAATATGAAATGGATATCGCTGGTGTTTTTCGTAATCGCAAAAGCGATTAACTGCTCAAGTTTTTTCTGCATTGCATTACCTCCTATTATTAAATACGAATAATTTTGAACTTTTTATTAAAATTCTTTGAAAAAAATAAATAAATTGACGAACGGATAGATATTTTGATATGATATTACGCGTAAAGCGTTGATTTAGAGTAGTAAAAGTGTAGGAATCTTAAAGAGAGTTGGAGAATGGTGGAAATCCAATAGAGGACAGCTTTGAACTTGCTAAGGAGCAGATAATGAACTTATCCGTAAATCTTGCGATAAAAGATAAATGAGGGCATAAGAACTTGTTTCTTATGAACTAAGGTGGTACCGCGTTTTTAACGTCCTTAGATTTTTTTGAGGACGTTTTTTATTTTATAGGAAGGATGAAAAAACTATGTACGATCATTTAGTAATTGAAAAGAAATGGCAAAAGTATTGGGAAGACAACCAAACATTTAAAACAGACATTTGGGATTTCTCAAAACCTAAATTCTATGCGTTAGACATGTTCCCTTATCCATCAGGAGTTGGTCTTCACGCTGGACACCCAGAAGGATATACCGCAACAGATATCACTTCTCGTATGAAAAGAATGCAAGGGTATAACGTATTACACCCAATGGGATATGACTCTTTTGGTTTACCTGCCGAACAATATGCCGTAAAAACAGGAAACAATCCTAACGGATTTACTCAAAAGAACGTGGAATATTTCACAAAACAATTAAAAGAATTAGGATTTGACTACGACTGGTCTCGTTGTGTTGCGACAAGTGATGCAGATTTCTATCACTGGACACAATGGATCTTCAAACAATTATACAACGACGGTTTAGCTAAATATGTAGACATGCCAGTAAACTGGTGTGAAGAATTAGGAACTGTATTATCAAACGATGAAGTTATCGATGGTAAATCAGAACGTGGTGGATACCCAGTTATTCGTAAGAATATGAAACAATTATGTATCGACCAA
This sequence comes from Bacillota bacterium, assembly GCA_018065105.1. Lineage (GTDB taxonomy): Bacteria > Bacillota_I > Bacilli_A > Erysipelotrichales > Erysipelotrichaceae > Floccifex. The sequence goes on along the minus strand of JAGHTX010000052.1, from coordinate 16,978 downwards.
CCTGCTTTCGCAGAACGTTTATTAGAAGGATTAAATACAATCGACTGGCCAGAATCTACAAAAGAAATGCAAAGAAATTGGATTGGACGTTCTACTGGGGTAGAAGTTGATTTTGATATCGTTGGTGGTGGAAAATTCTCAATCTTCACTACTTGTATCGAAACAATCTATGGTATTACATTCATGGTATTGGCACCAGACGGAGATTTAGTCAAAGAATTAATGCCTCGTATACAAAATAAAGAAGAAGTAGAAGCTTATATCCAAGAAACTATTTCAAAATCGGATATGGACCGTACTGAATTAAACAAAGGAAAATCTGGATGTCGATTAGAAGGAATCAAAGCAATCAACCCAGTCAATGGTAAAGAAGTTGAAATCTTTATCGGAGACTTCGTATTAGCGAACTATGGAACAGGTGCCGTTATGGCCGTACCAAGCCACGACCAACGTGACTTTGAATACGCAACAGTTCACAACATTCCAATGATTCAAGTTATCGAAGGACGTGATGTATCCGAGTGTGCTTTTGAAAAATACGATTACTTAGGAAAAGGATGCAAGTTAATCAACTCGGAAGAATTCACTGGATTAACTGTTGAAGAAGCAAAAGTAGCAATCACTAAGAAATTAGTCGATATGGGAATTGCCCGTGAAACTGTAAACTATCGTTTCCGTGAATGGATCTTTGCACGTCAACGTTATTGGGGAGAACCAGTTCCAATCGTACATTGTGAAGATGGAACAGACTACATCTTACCAGATGAAGAATTACCTCTAGTGTTACCAGAATTAGACGATTACCAAGGACACAATGGACAAGCTCCATTAGAAAATGCGACAGAATGGAAACAATACAACAAGAATGGTATTGTTGGTAAACGTGAAACAAGTACAATGCCAGGTTCTGCTGGATCTTCATGGTACTTCTTACGTTACATCGATCCACACAACGATAAAGAATTCGCAAACTACGAATTGTTAAAACACTGGATGCCAGTTGACCTTTACGTAGGTGGACCAGAACACGCTGTAGGACACTTAATGTACTCACGTATCTGGAACAACTATCTATACGATAAAGGATTATCTCCAGTTAAGGAACCATTCCAAAAATTAGTACATCAAGGTATGATCTTAGGAGAAAACGGAATCAAAATGGGTAAACGTTTCCCAGAATTCGTTATCAACCCTAGTGATATCGTTAAAAAATATGGAGCCGATACATTACGTTTATACGAAATGTTCATGGGTCCTCTAGAAGCTTCAAAACCATGGAATCCACAAGGGGTAGATGGAGCTAAGAAATGGTTAGAACGTGTTTATCGTTTATTCATCGAATCTGATAAAGTTGTTGAAACAAACGATGGTAAATTGGACCGTATTTATAACCAAACTGTTAAAAAAGTCACAAATGACTTTGAAACATTAGGATTTAACACAGCTATCTCTCAAATGATGGTATTCATCAACGAATGTTACAAAACAGAAACAGTATACAAACCATATGCAGAAGGTATTGTTAAAATGTTAAGCTGTATTGCACCACACGTTGGGGAAGAAATGTGGAACTTATTGGGACACGATAACACAATCGCTTACGAACCATGGCCAACATGGGATGAAGCAAAATTAGTAGAATCTACTATGACTGTTGTTGCCCAAGTAAATGGTAAAGTTCGTGGACGTTTTGAAGTACCAGCTGGAAGCGATGAAGAAACATTAAAGGCAAAAGCTATGGAACTTGATGGAGTTCAAAAACAAATGGCTGGAAAAACTTTAGTTAAGATCATCGTAGTCAAAGGTAAAGTTGTCAATATCGTTGTAAAATAGTCACATATAGAGACCGAAAAGGTCTCTTTTTTCTTTTGTTGACTTTATAGGGTCATAAAACTATAATTATTAGGATTCCTAAAAATTAAGAAACTTAAGTAATAAGGAGGGTTTATGGCAAAAGAAGATACTTTTCGTGCGATTAACGATTTGGTTCGATTGAGCATGGAACTTTCGAAAAAATCAAAGTTGTCAAAAGATCACTTACGAAAAAGGGATTTAGATATTCTTCATTTTATTTATTCTGGAAAAGACCATCAAACAAGTATGTCCCAACTGGCAAAGGAATTAGACATTACACCAGCTTCGACATCCCAGATTATAGATGGCTACGTAAAAAAAGGATGGGTAAACCGAGTTAGAGGGGAACAAGATCGCAGAACGGTTCTATTAGAAATCCCTAAAGAAACAGAAAATCTCATTCTCAATCAATGTAAGAGAAATAAAGAAGAAATGTATGCGTTTTTAGATAAAATCGGAGAGGAAGACTGTAAAGCGTTAGAAAGAATTGTGAAAGTTTTACAAGAAGAACTTTCCAAGAAAGGAGATTCTCATGTGGAGATTATTTAAAAATTTCAACAAAAAAGACTGTGTATTCATTACCATTGCCGTTATTGGAATCTGTACACAAGTGTGGTTGGAATTAAAAATGCCAGACTATATGTCTTCGATTACCCGTCTGGTCCAAACCGAAGGCTCAGAAATGGGAGAAATCATTAAAAACGGTGTATACATGTTAATGTGTGCCGGTGGAAGTTTGATCAGTGCCATCATTGTAGGTTATTTTGCTTCTCATATTTCGGCCACATTATCCATGCGTATTCGTAAACAAGTCTTTGATAAAGTAGGACAATTAGGAATGCATGAAGTAAAAATGTTTTCCACTAGCAGTTTGATCACTCGTACGACCAACGATATTACCCAAATCCAAATGTTAGTGGGAATGGGTATGCAGATGTTGATCAAAGCGCCGATCACTGCTGTATGGGCCGTCACAAAAATCTTAAATAAAGGTTTTGAATGGTCTGTATTAACCGGGGGAATGATTGTTATTCTTGGCATCTTTATCCTAATTTTGATGAAGCTTGTTATTCCTAAATTTAAGGTCATTCAACGATTAACTGACCGCTTAAATGGAATTACACGAGAAAACTTAAATGGTATTCGTGTTGTTCGTGCCTTTAACGCTGAACAATACCAGGAAGATAAATTCACCGGTGCCAATGATGAACTAACAAATACCCAATTGTTTACGCAAAGAGCTATGGCTTTTATGTCACCGATTATGTATATGGTTATGTATTTTTTAACCTTAGGCATTTACTTTATTGGAGCCTATTTGATCAAAGAAGCACTAATGGTAGATAAATTGACAATCTTCTCCAATATGGTTGTTTTTTCTGCCTATGCGATGCAGGTAATTATGTCTTTTATCATGTTAGCAGCTATATTCATTATCCTTCCTAGAGCGCAAGTCAGCGCAAACCGTATCCTGGAAGTATTGGATGCCCCTATTACGATTCAAGATGGAGATTTCGATGGAAATACTGAAGAAAAGGGATGTGTTGAATTTAGAAATGTTTCTTTCAAGTATCCAGATGGGGAAGACTATTTATTAAAGAATATTAGCTTTAAAGCGAAAAAAGGAGAGACAATCGCTATAATTGGAGCAACCGGTAGTGGAAAATCTTCGCTAATCAATTTAATTCCTCGCTTTTACGATGTAACGAGTGGAGATGTTTTGGTCGATGGAATCAATGTAAAAGAATACAAACAAGAAGCTCTACGCAATAAAATTGGATACGTTTCACAAAAAGCCGTTATGTTTGATAACAGTGTTGCGCAAAATGTAGCCTATGGAGAAAACGGAAAGGGAGAAATCACGGAACAAAAAATTAAGGAAGCCATTGCGGTAGCCCAGGGAAAAGACTTTGTGGAAGCTATGGAAGAAGGGTATAACTCACGTATTGCCCAAGGAGGAACCAATGTTTCCGGTGGTCAGAAACAAAGATTATCGATTGCCCGTGCCATTGCCCGTGATCCAGAAATCTATATCTTTGATGATTCTTTCTCGGCTCTAGACTACAAGACCGATGCTACATTAAGAAAAGAATTAAAAAAATATACAAAAGAAGCGACTAGTTTTATTGTTGCCCAACGTATTGGAACCATTTTAAATGCTGACCAGATTCTTGTCCTAGAAGATGGAGAATGTGTGGGAATTGGAACCCACAAAGAATTATTAAAAACTTGTGAAGTATATAAAGAAATTGCACATTCGCAACTTTCTCAGGAGGAATTGGAAAATGCCTAGACATGGACGTGGAAGAATACCAGAAAAACCAAAGGATTTCAAAGCCTCTGTAAAACGTTTGTTTAAAGAATTGAAGGCCTTTCATATTTTAATTGCCATTTCATTACTACTAGCAGCTGGAGGATCCATTCTTTCCATTAGTGCTCCTAATCGATTATCGATGTTAACCGATGAAATATCGAAAGGATTGATCCCAAACCAGGATGGTATTAAAGAGATTACCCAGGAAATTACGGGAAACTTTACTCCAGAAATCATGAAAGAAAAAATGGGAGCTATATTAGATCTTCACATGGATCAACAAACCATGATGGAAATTCTTATGGATCCAAATATTTCGGATTCTGCCAAAGCTGGTTTGAATACCGCTTTAGAATCTTTACAAAAAGGAGACTTAAGTGTTCTTGCGACATTAAATCCAAGTATTTCTTCTCGTATAATCCAGGATAGTGAATATGAAGGAATAAAAGTTTCTCGTGAAGACAAACTATTCTTATTATCGAATATGACCAATATGGGAGATCAAAAAAGTTTTGACTTAGACGCTTTACCGGATGCATTAAAAGAAATATTCTTTCCTGCCTTTACTTATAAAAAGAATGTGATTTCTACACAGGATCAATGCAAATTCTTAGAAATCATGCCCACAATGAAAGAAGACAGTCAACCCGAAGATCTATTCAAGAAAATGGATGAGCTTCCTGCTTCTATTGGAGATGCAATCAAACCAAAAATGGATATGGATGCGATCGTTAAGATCTCTTTATTCTTGGTTAGCTTGTATTTATTAAGTGCGGCCTTTACTTTTATTCAGGCCCTAATTATGGCAACCGTTTCCAATCGTTTTGCCCAGCATTTAAGAGAAAAGATTTCTTATAAAATTAATCGTTTGCCTTTACGATTTTTTGATTCACACCAAAAAGGAGATATTTTATCCAGAGTAACCAATGACGTCGATACCATTGCGCACACTATGTCCCAATCTTTATCGTCTTTGGTTAGTGCCATTACTTTATTTTTTGGAACCATTATTATGATGGTCATTACCAATTGGCAAATGGCTTTCACTGCGATTGTTTCCAGCTTGTTTGGATTTGTGTTTATGTTTGGTATTTTAGGAAAATCGCAAAAGTATTTCGTAGCCCGTCAAAGGGAATTAGGAAAACTAAATTCGCATATTGAAGAAATATATTCCGGATTGATGGTAGTAAAAGCGTACAACGGTAAACACAATGCAGATGAAAAATTTGATGAAGCAAATATGCGCGTATACGAAGCCAATCAAAAATCGATGTTCTTATCCGGTCTAATGGGTCCTTTAATGGGATTTATTGGAAACTTTGGATATGTTGCCGTTTGTGTGGTTGGCGCGATGTTAACTATGAATCATGTCATTACTTTTGGGGTAATCGTAGCCTTTATGACATACGTTCGTTTATTTACTTCACCTCTTCAACAAATTGCTCAGGCATTCACGAACCTACAATCTACAGCTGCGGCTAGTGATCGTGTCTTTGAATTTATGGACGAAGAAGAAATGTCGGATCAAAAAGAAATCCAAAAAACATTGGATACAAAATCGGCAAAAGGAGAAATCTCTTTTGAACATGTACATTTTGGGTATAATCCAGATCGTACTATCATAGAAGACTTTAGCGCTATCGCTCATCCGGGTCAAAAGATTGCCATTGTAGGACCGACAGGAGCTGGAAAAACAACGATGGTTAATTTGTTGATGAAATTCTATGAAATCCAATCCGGTGATATTAAAATCGATGGTATTTCCACAAAAGAATTAACACGTGAAAATATTCATGCCTTATTTACCATGGTTTTACAAGATACCTGGCTATTTAATGGAACCATTCGTGAAAACATTGTCTACAATAAGAAAGATGTCAGTGATGAAAAAGTCATGGAAGTTTGTGACATTGTTGGATTAACGCATTTCATTCATACTCTTCCTCATGGATTGGATACTGTCATTGGAGAAAATGATTCGGTTTCGGCGGGTCAAAAACAATTGTTGACCATTGCTCGAGGTATGTTGGATGAATCGCCATTCTTAATTTTAGATGAGGCGACCAGTAATGTAGATACCCGTACGGAAGAATTGGTACAAAAAGCAATGGATAAACTTTGTGAAGGAAGAACTTCCTTTATTATTGCCCACCGTCTATCAACCATTCGCAATGCCGATTTAATTCTGGTAATGGATCAGGGAAATATCATTGAAACGGGAAATCATGAGGCTTTGATTCAACAAAATGGATTCTACGCAAACTTATACAACTCGCAATTTGAATCGGTTTCGGCATTCGCTTAAGTGGGGGAATATTTATGAGTATTTATACAAAGTATAACAGTCTGCAAACTCTATACTGGTTTGCGTGCTGTTGTATTATGGGATTTGTGGCCGTATTTCTAAAATATTGTGGCCTAACAAATTCAGAAATTGGAATTGTAAGTGGAGGAGGAGGCGTCTTTTCCATCTTCCTTTCTCCTTATGTTTCGTCACTGGTTGGAAAGTTAAAGAAAATCTCTTTACAACAGATGATGATGTTAATCTTAGGCATTGCCTTGGTTTGTTTTGCGATTATTACTTTTCTAAAAGTACCGGTTCTCGTTACAATGGTTCTATACATTCTTATGTATGCGCTTATGTTGTCCGCTGTACCAATTATGACCATGATTGCCATGAATTATTTAGAACAGGGAGTACATGTAGACTTTGGAACCGCCAGAGGAATGGGATCGACATCCTGGGCGGTAGGGGCCTTGGTATTTGGAAAGATTATTGACTGGTTTGATCCAAGGGTCTTAACCATTGGATATATCACAACCTGTATTTTTATCTTTCTTTTATTAATCAGTATGCCACCTCTTTACCAGCGAAATGTTCAAACAAAAGAAGTGAAAGAGGGAAGCGTATTCGTGGTTGCCAAAAAGTATAAAGTATTTACGATTCTTTTATTAGGATTTACTTTTATGTTTGCGGGAGCCTCCAGCTTAGCTACTTATTTGATCAATATTATTCAAAGTATTGGAGGAAACACATCCTTACTAGGAATCGTTATGTTTGCGATGGCCTTTAGCGAAATGCCCATTATGTCTTTATCTTCTCGACTGGTAAAAAGATACAATCCCATTACGCTAATTACCATAGCTGCCATCTTTTACATTCTTCGAAACATCGGGTTATGTTTTGCACCCAATCTTGTGATCTTTATTCTCGCTGCCTGTTGTCAGGGATTCTCTTATGCCCTGATGACGGGAGTGATTACTTACTATGTAAACTACAATTTAGAACTTCAGGATCGTATGTCGGGACAAACCCTCATTGGAATCATGACAAGCGGTATTGGTTCAACTTTAGGAAATGTTTTAGGAGGTTTCTTGATTGATGGATTTGGAATGATTGCGATGTATATATTCGTAACCATTTGTACACTTTTAGGAGCTTGTATTGTTTTCTGGGCAAAATATTTATCGACAAAAAGCACACTTTCATAGAAGGTGTGTTTTTTCTTGATTTTGATTAAATACATACTTTATAATTCAAGTGTTAAACAATTTAGTTACTTAATTATTAAGGCGGTGTAAGTATGACAAAAGAAGAATTATTTAATAAAATCAATGAATCAGTGACGCTGTTAATGGACTCCGTTGAAGAACAAAACGGGCCCTACCGTTTTAAAGACCTTCGTATTTTTATTTATATACTACGAAGTGAAAATTCCCAGGTGATGATGTCCGAATTATCGGATTATTTAAACATCACTCCAGCAGCCGTTAGTCAATTGGTTCAAAAATATGAAAATAGTGGATATTTAAAACGTGTTCGTTCCCAGGAAGATCGTCGTAAAGTGTATATTCAAGTGGAAGAAGAAGTGAAAGAAAACATTCTAAAAGAATGGCAAATTCGTAAAGAAAAATTCTTGCGTTTCTTAGACTATGTCGGAGATGAAGATGGCGAAGCTATTTATCGTGTTTTAAATAAACTCTATGAATTTAAGGATTTGGCTTAAGAGTGTCGATATTGAAAAACAAAAGAAGAATTGATAATATTAAGTTTGATTAAGGAATGGTGATATACTTTGAAAATCTTTCAAACAGTTAGAAATTATGGCTTATTACTTGCCACATGTTGTGCTGAATTATATATGTTTGCTTCTGGACTATATGACCCATTTACTGGTGGGGTCATTCATACTTTTATCTCTATGGCAATCGCTCTGGGACTACCAGCTGCTACTGCGTATTCTTTCTATGCAAGCTATCAGGATGAACAAAAAGATGCGATTCCAGTAAATAAGAAACCGGACATTCCAAAGGTAGAAGTGGATGTCAGAGATCTTTATTTAAAAAGAATGCAACGCTTAAAGAAATCCTTAAATGCCGAACACAGAACTTATTTCAATCGCTATTTGGATAGTTTGATTTCTCAATTGGAACGTTTTGAAACCAAAAAGAAAAAATTGGCTAAATATAATAGCGGTAAAGTTGAAACAATCACAAATAACTTCCATACGATTCTTTATCGAAACATCGATAACAGTTTAACGCAAATGGAAGATTTTGATCATCGTGAATATCAGGAATTCATTATGGGAAAACTATTCTTATCGCAAAGTGAATCCGAAAGAAAGAAGAAAGTATTTGAAAAACCTTTCCTTTCGATTATGGCTGCCATTGATAAGAATGAAGAGTATTTATTAAAAATCGATGAATTATTAGCAATGTTACAAGAAGCACGTTCTCCACAAGAATGGGATAACGACACTTTAATCGCCTTAAAGAAATTGGATGATCTAACAACGGAACAGGAAGATCAAAATGAAATGAATCGTACAGTTGGTCAAAAAATCGCCAAACAGTACAAACAAATGTAGGAGTTCTTATGAATAAAAAAGGATTCAATAAATTTGTGCTTATTCCTATAGTTGTTACAGTAATTTTTCTAGCCTTAGGTATTACCCTTATCTCAAAAGGAAGTTCCAGCGGAGGAAACAATGTCGTTTCCAAAATCGCCAAAGAAGCACAAAAAATCGGGGCCAAAGAAATGAAACATGGTTCGCTTCCGGTTTCCACTACCGATTCTTTAAGTGTAGCCCAGGAGTTACCAGATATAGACTTGGAATACCCGTTAGTGGTTCAGGGAAATGGCGATATAGATATTGAAATTTGGACAAGTCCAGAAAAAGGTGGATCTGGTTAAGATAACTTCTTAGTGGAAGTCGCAAATGCTTTTAACAGAGAAAAACATACACAAAATGGAAAAACACTATCGGTATCCATTCGAAGCATTGCTTCTGGGGTAGCCGTTGACTATATGAGCAGTGGCAAAGAAAGTCCAGATTTATATACTCCATCCAATCATTTATGGGGGGAACTGGCTTTAGAAGATGGAATCGATATTCATGTGGAAAAAGAAGTGTTGGTAGAAAATACAGCAGGTATTTTGGTTAACAATGCCAAATATAAAGAATTAAAGAATGATTCAACCAATGTAGACTTTGATACCATTTATCAGGCCGTATTAAATGACCAGCTTAGCGTCGGTTATCCAAACCCTTATTCTTCCAGTACCGGAATGAATTTCTTAATTCATGCCCTATATAGCTGTGATAGTGATAATGTATTAAGTGATCAGGCTATTGAACAATTCCAGGCTTTTCAAAATAAAGTCGCACTGACTTCTTTTACCACACAACAGTTGGTAAAGTCGGCAGAAAATGGTACGGTAGATTGTCTGGTTATGGAATACCAACAATATATCAACGATGGTACATTACAGACAAAGTATAAATTTGTACCTTTTGGATACAAACACAACAATCCGGTTTATTCCATTGGAAAAATGGAAGAAGAAAAACAGGAAGGTATTGGATTATTCTTAAAGGAATGTGATAAAAACGAAGCTTTGGCTTCTCGTAATGGATTTAATAAAAATCTAGATTATCAGGAAAACATGCCTGCGATTGATGGAAATACAATCAAAGCGGCCCAAAGTATCTGGAAAGAGACAAAAGACAGTGGAACTTCGGTATTGATTGAATTTGTCTTTGATATTTCCGGTAGTATGGAAAGTAACAATCGTTATGAGAATTTGAAAACAGCGTTCTTAAATTCCATGGATTATATCAACAGTGAAAATTATGTGGGTGTTATTTCTTACGATGGGAAAGTGTATAAAGATGTTGCCATGGATAAGATGAACATTACCCAAAAAGGTAAAATCAAAGGCGCATTGACAGAGATCTCTCCAGCCGGAAAGACAGCAATGTACGATGCGATCGTTGTGGCGATGGATGAACTTCATAAGAAAGAAGCGGAACTATCAGACCAGTCGGTAAAAAAAGTTGTCGTTGTATTAACCGATGGAGTCAGCAATGCCGGTCGTAACGATTATGATTCTTGTGAGTCACTTATCAGCAATGCAGGAATTCCTGTTTATACAATCAGTTACGATTACGATACATACGATTTACAACGTATAGCGGATATTAACGAGGCAGAATATATCAACGGAACAAGTGAAGATATTATTTTGAAACTAAAGAATTTATTCCAGGCTATCGCATAAGACTACGAAAGTAGTCTTTTTTGATACAGTTTTTCTGAATGTGCGATATACTAGTAAATAGATTTGGGAGATGAAAAGATGAAAAAGAAAATTTTTATTCCTTTATTTGTATTATGTGGTTTGTATGGCGCAAGTGCTACTGTACATGCACAAGAGGATGTAGAGGTAGTTAACGAGCCAATTATTGAAAAGGATCCAGAAACGGATGACATGGAATTGGAAACACCTTCTACAGAAGATGCAGAAGAAGCACAACGCCTGATTATGAATCAACTGGTAGATCCAAATACGGGAAAATATGTTTATACACCGAGCGCCAAAGAAAAAGAAGAATATGTAAAAAACGGATGGACTTATGAAGGGACTTCCTGGATTGCCCCTTCGAATTCACCATATCCAGTCTTAGAATTGATTGATCCAGATAATGGACATTTCTATACGATGGATGTCAATGAGTATAATAAATACATTTTGGAAGGATGGACTCCAAAAGGCATCTGCTGGTATTCTTCACTGAATGAAGAAGTAGCGGTATTTAGAGTTTATAACGAAAATCTAAAAACGTATTATTATACAACTGACTTTGAAGAATATATGTCCATGAAAACAGATGGATGGATTCGACAAGGAATTTCCTGGTATGGATGGAAAATCACAGACGAAAAACGATTCGATGAATATCGCGAAAACAATAAGAATACAATTGGAGATGGTTACTATTCCATTACTTCGAAGGATACAAACAAGAATTTAGGAACAAACAGCAGTGGAAATGCCATTCTTATGGATACTGTGCCATTATGGAAATTTGAAAATTTGGAAAACGGATTTGTTAAGATTACCAATGAACAAAGTGGAAAAGCCTTATCAGTGGCCGACCAATCCAAATATGAAGGGGTATCGGTAATTGAAGCTCTTTTTGAAAATGCACAGAATCAACTATGGATCGTAGAAAATACAGCCAATGGATACTTGATTACTTCTGCACTTCAGGAAAGATATGTGCTAGATGCCAATGGAAATTTAATTACGGTTCTTACAGGAAGTAATGCTTCTTCTGAATACTGGAATATTGAAAGAGTATTAACAGAACGTGAAAAAATTGATGCCATGGCTTCTAGTAACCAAACCCTAAACAATGGTATTTATACAATCTATATTTACAATAAAGAAAACTTCTCACTAACACCACAAAATGGAAGTAGCAGTGATAAGGCAAATGTACAAACCGAAACTAAAAACGATTCACATTCTCAAACTTGGATTATAAGAAATACAGGAAATGGATACTATACGATTGAAAACTATCTATCAAAAATGGTTTTAACGGTGGATAGTGCCACTCTTAGAGCCAATGTTTATCAAACGGCTTATGGAGATGGATACAATCAAAAATGGTTATTTGTCAAATCCGATAATGGTTCTTATGTCATTAAAAGTGCATTAGATCCTAGCTTTGTGATCGATTTGAATACCTTAAGTATTAAATCCGGAGATAACTGTTTCTTATATACAGAAGATGGTAGTGAATATCAATTCTATACCTTAAATTTAATCGGATCCTTGTTAGAAGAAGGTCAGGAAGTAGAATACACGATTGGAAATAAATATGTTGATCCTACAAGTGGGGATACCGGAACTATTAAAGCTTCGTTTGGAAATATTAGTACAAATGGCTTTATTAAAGGGGCTACATTCATTGTATCCTCTTCCAATCATACCGCTCAGTTTTCCACACTACATAATACAGATGGATTTGATGGTACGATCAGTCTTGGCCGTTTAGGTTTTGATGTGGGAGAATATATTGTTCAGGCTAAATTATTATTTGACAATGGAATCGAACGTATCGAAGAAATTGGAAAATGTATGGTTGGCAATGTTTTAGATACACTTCAAACAAACATTGAAAGTTATATTGCTTCAAAATCTAAAGGAAACTGGCAAGTCTATTTTAAGATGGTAGATGGGGACAATGCGGTAAGCATTAACGAAGGAAACAGTCAGCAATCTGCCAGTGTTATTAAATTATTCGTAATGGGTACTGTTTATGATCATTATGAAGAATTGTGTGCTTATAAATCAAAGAGTTCCGTAGACAGTTATTTGAAACAAATGATTACTGTAAGTAGTAACGATGCCTGGAAAGGTCTTGTTTCCTGGTTAGGAAAAGGCTCATATAGTACAGGTTGTAACATTGTAACAGAATGGGCTAGATTACATGGATACGATACTACCTATACAGAAGGGGCTTCCTACCATAACTTTACTTCGGCTAAAGATTCGGCAACTTTTATCAACGATGTATACAACAATCGTTTCTCTCACAGTGCCGATATGTTAGCTCTATTACTTCAACAACAAAGAACAAGTAAGATTCCTGCAGGTGTACCAAGTGGAACTCTAACTGGAAATAAAACGGGAGAGTTAGCGGATAATGTATACCATACAGAAAATGATGCAGCAATCATTTATGCGCCAAATGGTACGTATGTATTAAGTGTCTTATCCACAGGAATCACAAACAGTGTTGCCCAAACGGTAATCAAACAAATTTCGGCAATGGTTTATAATTTCTTTAATTAGAATTTGTTCTTGCACAAAATACACAATTTTAATATACTAATATTCGTACATGCGAAGAATAGAAGGAGTACTTACTTCGAGTCTGGTAGAGAGTATCTGGTTGGTGAAAAGATACAGGGAAAAGTAAGGAAGGTAGTCTAGGAGCAGATTTTCTGAAATAGGAGTAAGAAAATACGCAGACACAGCGTTATGTGAATGAGTATAAAATTAGGTGGTACCACGTCAAAAGCACGTCCTATAGGGATAGTGCTTTTTCTTTTTAATAGGGAGGAAGAAGAATATGGCTATGGAAGGAAAATACAACCATTTAGCGGTGGAAGAAAATGTTTACTCAAGTTGGGTAAAAAGCGGTTACTTTACAGCAGGAGATATGACAAAGAAACCTTACTGTATCGTAATTCCTCCACCAAACGTAACTGGAAAGTTACACTTAGGACACGCATGGGATACAACTTTACAAGATATCTTATGCCGTTACAAACGTCTACAAGGATATGATGTATGCTGGGTTTCTGGTATGGACCACGCTGGAATCGCTACACAAGCTAAAGTAGATGCACGTTTACAAGAACAAGGAATTTCTCGTTATGACATCGGTCGTGAAAAATTCTTAGATCACGCCTGGGCATGGAAAGAAGAATACGCTTCTACTATTCGTTCACAATGGGCAAAATTAGGATTATCATTGGATTATTCTCGTGAACGATTCACATTGGATGAAGGATTATCACAAGCCGTAAGAAAAGTATTCGTTGATCTTTATAACGATGGATTGATTTATCAAGGGGAACGTATTATTAACTGGGACCCTCAATTAAAGACAGCCTTATCAAATATTGAAGTAGAACACAAAGAAATTATGGGACACATGTACTACTTCAACTATAAAGTCGTAGAAAATGGACAAAACCTAGTCATTGCGACAACTCGTCCAGAAACAATGTTTGCGGACCAGGCAATCTTTGTTCACCCAGATGATGAAAGATATAAAGACATTGTAGGAATGCACGCCATTAACCCAGCAAACGGGGAAGCTTTACCTATCATGGCTGATGACTATATCGATATGAGCTTTGGTACAGCCGTAATGAAATGTACACCTGCTCACGACCCTAATGACTACGCTTTAGCGAAAAAATACAACTTACCAATGCCTATCTGTATGAATCCAGATGGAACTATGAATGAAATGTGTCACAAATACACTGGTATGGACCGTTTTGAATGTCGTGAAGCTTTAGTTGCGGACTTTGAAGCAGCTGGTGTAGTTGACCACATTGAAGAACACATGCACCCAGTAGGACACTCACAACGTTCAGGTGTTATTGCGGAACCTTATCTTTCTAAACAATGGTTCGTAAAAATGAAACCATTGGCAGAAGAAGTATTAAAGAATCAAGAAATTGAAGACCAAAAGATTCACTTTGTACCACAACGTTTTGAAAATACATTCTCTGGATGGCTAGAAAACATTGAAGACTGGTGTATTTCTCGTCAATTATGGTGGGGACACCGTATTCCTGCTTGGACAAATAACGAAACTGGTGAATTATACATCGGTATGGAAGATCCAAAAGATCCAGAAAACTGGACACAAGATGAAGACGTATTGGATACATGGTTCTCATCAGCATTATGGCCTTTCTCAACATTAGGATGGCCTGAAAATACATCAGATTTAGAACGTTATTTCCCAAATGATGTATTAGTTACTGGATATGACATCATCTTCTTCTGGGTAGCACGTATGGCATTCCAAACTCGCTACTGTATGAAGAACCGTCCTTTCAAAGATGTATTGATCCACGGTTTAGTACGTGACTCACAAGGACGTAAAATGTCTAAATCTTTAGGAAATGGTATCGACCCAATGGATGTTATTGCGGATAAGGGTGCCGATGCATTACGTTTCTTCTTAACTACAAACTCTGCTCCAGGTATGGACTTACGTTATGATCCTACAAAAGTAGACTCATCATGGAACTTCATCAACAAAATCTGGAATGCGGCTCGTTATGTAGAAATGCAAATTGGCGATACAAAACCAGTATTAAACTTAGAAAAAGCATCTTCGGTTGATAAATGGATCCTTGCTCGTATGAACGAAACTATCGAAAACGTAAATGCGAACATGGAAAAATACGAATTCGGAATCGTAGGAAATGAATTATATAGCTTTGTTTGGGATGATTTCTGCTCATGGTATATCGAATTATCCAAAGCGACTTTATATTCGGATGATAAAGAAGCTGTAGAAACTACAAAAGCTGTACTATATACAGTATTACAAGCAATCTTAAAATTATTATCACCATTCATGCCATTCGTAACAGAAGAAATCTACATGGCTTTACCTCACGATAAAGCAAGTATGAACTTAGAAACTTGGCCTGAAGTAATCGAATTCCCATATACAGATGCCGAAAAAGATGAAATGGCTATGTGTATTTCGGCAATTCAAACTGTTCGTGAAATTAAAGTTAACTACAACATGAAGCCAAGTGAAAACTTAGACATCTGCTTAAGTGTTGCGGTAAAAGAGGATACAAGAGCGATCTTAACTAAGATGTGCCACGCTACCGTTGTTGAAAGCTTAGCTGGTGATGTATTAACTCGTACTATTGAAAATGCGGTATTAACAGTTGCGATGGATGCGTTAATCGACCTTAACGAAGAAAAAGAAAAGCTAACAAAAGAAATTGAACGTTTAGAAAAAGAAATCAAACGTGCTTTTGGAATGTTAAGCAATCCACGTTTCGTTGAAAAAGCGCCTGCAGCTAAAGTTCAACAAGAAAAAGACAAACTTCAAAACTTCCAAGATAAATTGGAATTAGCGAAAACACAATTAGCCGATATCGAAAAGAAATTAGCTTAATCGAAAAGTCCTACGGGACTTTTCTTTTTATTATGGTACAATGTTCGTATGAAAAAAAGTTTAGGAGAAAAATTATTAATTGTATTATCAATCGTATTATTTGCGATGATTGGAGTCTTAGGTTGTATTAAAGTTGGAATTATTCCTCTTTCCATTTCTAAGGAGTCAAAAACAGAAAAGAAGGAAAGTGAAGAAAAAACTGGAAATACAGCTTCTTTCACATTTATGGGTGTTGGAGACAATTTATTACATGATGTAATATTCTGGAATATGGATAAAACACCGAAACAAATTGACTACAACACAATTTATGACAACATTAAAAACTATACAACAGCCGATTTAAATTATATCAACTATGAAACCATCTGTGCCGGGGAAGAAAATGGGTTAACTTTAGCCGGGTATCCATCGTTTAATGGACCAACCGCTTTTAACGATGCGGTAGCCAATGCAGGTTTTGACTGGTTTAGTTTATGTTCGAATCATACCTATGATCGTGAAATTACAGGTGTTGTTACCGAATTGAACTACATTCGTACCCATCTTCCGGATATTATTGTAACCGGAGCTTATATGAGTGAAGAAGAAGCCAACACACCTACTGTGGTTGAAATTAATGGCATTAAGGTAGGTCTTGCAAGTTATTGTTACGGATTTGAAGGAGAACCAATTGGAACCGGTGAAGATCGCTGGATGGTCAATCGCATCGATGAAGGAAAAATTCGTGAAGATATGGCGAAATTAAACGATGTCAGTGATGTGCAAATTGTAACTATGCACT
>JAGHTX010000021.1 GCA_018065105.1 Bacillota bacterium | reverse complement strand
AATGTAGTTGTAGATAATACTTGTGTTTCCCCACGAGTGAATACAGCGGAACCGTGTACACGAGGTAATAAGTCTACCATTGAAGATAATGGACGAATTTCGTCAATCTTACGTCCGTCTGGACGAATCTTGTCTTCGATGATTAAACGACGTACTTCGTCGGCTTCGATTTCGTGACAAATTTCACGAGCTTGTTTCACTGCATTTGCTTGTTCCTTTTCTGAAGCGTATTCTTTAGCTTCGATCATAACAGCAGCTTCGTCTGTTAATTCATCAATTTTTCCGTAACGTTCTAATTTTTCTTTAATAGATACGGCTTCACGGATTTTTTGTTCATATCCTTCACGAACAGCTGCATCTACTTCTGGATCTACTTCGTAAAGTACAACTTCACGTTTTTCTTTTCCACAAGCAGCGATAACTTGTTCTTGGAATTCGCATAATTTGATGATTTGTTCGTGTCCGAACATTAAAGCCGCTAACATATCTTCTTCAGAAACTTCTTTAGCTCCTGCTTCAACCATGTTTAATGCTTTTTTGTGACCTGCAACTGTTAAATCGATATCACTTTGTTCCATTTGTTCTACAGTTGGGTTGGCGATTAATTCACCGTTTACACGCCCAACTTTAACACCAGCGATTGGTCCGTTGAATGGAATATCTGAAATACATAACGCTAAGGAAGCACCGAACATAGCTGCCATTTCTGGAGAGTAATCTTGATCTACAGATAATACAGTGTTAACAACTTGTACTTCGTTACGGAATCCTTCTGCAAATAATGGACGGATTGGACGGTCGATCATACGAGCTGTTAATGTAGCGTGTTCACTTGGTCTACCTTCACGACGTAAGAATCCTCCTGGGATTTTTCCTACGGAGTATAATTTTTCTTCAAAACTTACTGTTAATGGGAAGAAGTCAATTCCTTCTTTTGCTTGGTTACTTGCACAAGCTGTTGAGATTGTTACTGTATCTCCATAACGAACGATAACAGAACCTGCGGCTTGTTTAGCAATTTCACCAGTTTCTACTGTGATCCCCCGACCACAGAAATCGAATGTAAATACTTGTTTCGACATTTTTTTCTCCTTTTTTCGTACATAAAATAGAATAACACAAAACTACAATAAAACAAGAAAAAAAACCTCAAGAGTTGTTCTCTCAAGGTCTTCTTTAGCAGATTGTTTAAAATTACTTTCTTAATCCTAAACGAGTGATTAATGATTTGTAACGATCGTAATCTTGTTCTTTTAGGTAGTTTAATAATTGTTTACGTTTACCAACCATTTTCATTAACCCACGAGCTGAGTGGAAGTCGTGTTTGTGAACTTTTAAGTGTTCAGTTAATTTGTTGATTGTTGCTGTTAATACGGCTACTTGTACTTCTGGAGATCCTGTATCACCTTCGTGAGTAGCGTATTCTTTCATGATTGCTTGTTTTTCTGCTTTTAATAACATTGTCTTTTCCTCCTGTAATGTTAGTCCTTCTATACCGTGAGTGAGGTCGGAGTCTCCAAACTCTCAGTACAAAAGCATGATTATTATACTCAGTTGCGTTCTAAAAATCAACGATTATTTTTAGGAATTATAGATAGAAATAGTAGTAAAATTTTAATTTCAAAACCTTTTACCAATTCCGTCTTAGTATGCAATCATAGTAGGTAACGATGGAATCAATCAAATTTTTTAGGTCGGTTTTATTCGTTTGAAAAGCCTGATATCCATAGCTATATACACTGTATATTAACTCAAAATCTTTGGATTGAATCCTAAATTCAAGCCCTGGATCTTTAATATTGGAAATCGTAATCACTCTCATTCCATCTTCTTTTGTAGCAGAAACATTTTTACCATCGACCATGAAGTCAGCTGTATCGGATGCGTTGAAATATAATTTCAATCCTAACTCATCTTTTAAGATTAAGCGTGCTCCGACAAAATCAATGTCGGCATTTTTATCAACCAATCTATACTTATAATCTTCCATTGGTTCAAACGCTGGGTATGTCTCTACGTACGTTGGTAGTTTATCCGTTTTATAATTAAAATAGATTTGCGCATTTCTACCATAGCTCAACATCGCACTCGCAATATTTATTGCATCCATATCAAATAATTTTTCGTGGTTCATTAAATAGTTGGCGTATTCTTTCACAGAATATGTGTAGGAATTTCCTATAATCTGGTCATCAATAATAAAGGTTGCTCGTATATCTCCTGTCATATCTTTTGCGGATACAAAACATGGGAATACATAATATTCGGATCCATCCACAGATTTGATCTGTGCATCTTTTACATATACTTTCGAAACGGTGTTATTTGGCTTCACAAATTCCATATAAGAAGTATCCGAAAAATATGTTGCCAGTTTGGATAATTTCATATAGAAATTAACTCCGATATTTCCAGAAAGAGATAAACTGTATCCTTTTAATTGTGTTTCTTCTTGTTGGTAATATATTGGTTGCACATTACACTTAAAGCCAATTCCCTCTCCTTCTTTTCCATCAAATACGACTTTTACATAACTTCCATTTACTCTAAAGGTTTTTCCAGCCATTTGACTTGCCCCTAACTTATGAATCTCATTTCCTTTTTGATCATACAAGGCAACATAATCTTCTCGATATGTATCATCGTAATTGGTTATGATTCCTATGTTGGACTCTGGATCAAAAGTTACATCCACCGCATCGGCTCCATCAAAGTGGAACTCTTTTGTAAATTTAGTTCCTTGTGGATATGGTTCTGGCCAGTCTGGTGTAGTTAGTACTAAAGATTCTGTTTTATAGTATGGTGTGACTTTACAACTAAATCCTTTTGTTTGATTACTATTATCACTTTCAAAAAGAATTTGAATAAACTCTCCATAGAATGTATACGATCTACCAGCCATTTCGGTTCCATCTAATGCAAGATAAGTATTTTCACCTTCTAAAATAATACTGTCGTAGTTAAATTCGACTTCACTTTTTGGATCGAATTCGACAACGATTTTGGTTGCCCCATCAAATCGGTGTGAGTACAATTCACGAGCATTGGATGGATAAGGATTTGGCCAGTTTGGAGAAGTGATTGTTATTGGTTGTACGTCTTCTCCTGTTCGATCCGTTTTTGTAAATGCGATCCACGTAATCTCATTCTGTCCATAAATTCGATCTAAAGCATTATGCCATGAATGACTGTGTTTGTCTGGATAGAAGATTTTTAATGTGTCATTTAAAAATACATCCGTTCCGAATGTTGGCATCGTTCCATTAAAAGTAACTTCTTGTAATTGCGAACAATTTGCGAATGCATTGTTGTTGATGGTATCCACATTTCCTAGAATATTTACTTTTTGAAGATTCTTACAATTTTCAAAAGCGGATTCACCAATAAATTCGATACTATTTTTAAGCGTTAAATATTTAAGATTTACACAGTTGTAGAAAGCATATCCATAAATTTTATTTAATCCTTCTCCTCCCGATATTTTTTCTAAATACGATGTATCCGATCCGGTATTAAATAAACTGGCTGGAAGTGTCTTCACATCCTTTCCAATAATCAATTCGATATTGTTATCTTTTCCGGCGTTTCCAAACAGATTGGATCCAATTTGGATATTTGATGCATTCCAATAGATCCAGTGTAGACGATTCATATTTCGAAAAGCGTTCTCTCCAATACGAGTCACATTCTCCGTAACGACAATCTGATCCAAACCGGAACCTTCAAAAGAACCATCCCCAATTTTTGTCACATATTTTAGTAGATCTTTATCACTGGATAATTTTTCAGCTTTATAGAAGGCGTAATTTCCAACTTCTTTGATAGAGGAAGATGGATAAATATTCATAAGATTTGATTTCGAACTATCATTAACCCCAAACACAAAACCAGGAATTCTAGTGACTTCCTCTCCAAAATAAACATCAAAATAAGGGGAACCAGAACCGGCAAATGTATCGTAGTGTCCATCCTGGCAGTAGATTGCATTAAAATATACATCTTCCAATCCTTTCATATTTGAGAAAGACCCAGCTTCAATCTTTTCTACAAATTCTGGAATGGTGATGGATGTAATCTGATTCTTGTCTTTAAATGTATCGGTTCCTATTTCTTTGACTGGTAGACCATGTAAAGAAGATGGAATGGTTACATGACTTTGCGTTCCATGATATCCAATAATTTTTGCACCTTCGCTGGAAATAGTATAGTCAAAATCCGAATACCCTTTCCAGGTAACATCCGCACCTCTATAATCTCCAGTAAACCATTCGTTCCAGGAATCGTATTCTTCTTCTGGATATTCACATGTTACTGTATCTTCCCAGAATGGATCGGATAATTTAGGAGCTTTTCCTACAAAATGTACGGTTTCTAACTTTTTACAAACACCGAAAACACCATTCTTGATTACTTTTAGTTCCCCAGTAAAAGTGGCACTGGTTAAATTTGTACTTTGTGGCATCGCCTGGAAACCAATTTCTTCTAGAGTTTCTGGGAAAGTAATAGAAGTGATTAGACTTGATCGGCTCAAAGCTTCTTGGCCAATTCTTTTTACGGGTGCATTGAAAGTAACACTTCTAAAATTTGAATTTCCAAACATATAGTTAGGTATAACTTGACAATTTCCATCAATCACAAGTTCATACCCTGTGGATACACCACTTTCTAAAAATGGATACTCCCAATCTGGCATATCCTGACATTCTTTTG
>JAGHTX010000238.1 GCA_018065105.1 Bacillota bacterium | reverse complement strand
AAAATTAGCTTTACTTATGTGATAGAATCTGATATTATCAATGACGTACTTGACTTGGTCTCTTAGCTCAGTTGGTAGAGCAAAGGACTGAAAATCCTTGTGTCGTTGGTTCGATTCCGACAGAGACCACCATGTAGAAAGTATGCCTTAAACGAGAGTTTAGGGCTTTTTTTAACGGAGTAACATTATGAAAAATAAAACCATCGATATGACCGAAGGGACACCTTTAAAACTACTTGTTGTATTTACCATTCCCATGATCCTAGGAAATGTATTCCAACAACTCTATACCATGGTCGATACTATGGTGGTTGGAAGATTTGTGAGTAAAGATGCATTAGCTGCCGTAGGTGCAACTGGAGCCATCATGTTTCTAATGATATCGGTTATCATTGGATTTACAGTAGGAACTGCCATTGTGACGGCTCAAAATGCGGGAGCAAAAAACACCAAAGGAATTCGTTCCATTGTATCCACTGGGTTCTATATTGTTGTGATTGAAGCCATTGCGCTTACGGTAATTGGAAATATAGGAATACGTCCCGCTTTAAAGCTATTAAATACGCCAGGAGAGATCTTAAATCAAGCTGATTTGTATCTTCGTATAAACTTCTGTACTTGTATTGCACCAATTCTATACAATATTGTTTCGCAATTTATGCGTTCTCTAGGTGATAGTAAAACACCACTTTATGCGCTAATTATTTCTTCGCTAACCAATATTGTTCTAGACTTAGTATTTGTGATCTATTTCCATATGGGAGTGGCTGGAGTCGCAATCGCAACGGCCATTGCCCAGGCTCTATCCGCTATTTATTGTTTAGTAGTTACGTATACGCGCTTTCCCGAATACATACCACAAAAAGGGGAATGGAAAGTCGATAGTAAGATTTTTAAAACGATTCTTAAATTTGGAATCCCAATGTCCCTACAAAACATGCTCGTATCTTTTGGGATGATGTTTGTACAATCTACCATCAACAGCTTTGGAACCAACATTGTAGCTGGATATACGGCAGGAAATAAAGTAGACCAAATTGGTATTCAATTTATGAACTCATTAGGAACGGCTGTATCTACCTATATTGGACAAAACTTTGGAGCGAAAAAGATACAAAGAATCTTTGATGGACTTAAAGCCTCTTTATTATTAAATGTATTAATGGCCATTTTCTTAGCCGTTGTGATTGTTTGTTTCTCAAAATACTTTGTTCTATTATTTATGGAATCCAAAGAAGTAGAAGCGATTTCCGTAGCCGTACGATATTTAGTGATTGTCTCGACTTTCTATGTATTCTGTGGGATTTCACAAACTTTCCAAAACCTATTAAGAGGAGTTAACTATGTAGCCGTACCAACCATTTCTAGTATTATCGAATTGGTTGTAAAAATCGGAATCTCTTTCTTATTTGCGAAACAATTTGGATACAATGGTATCTGGTGGGCATGGCCTATTTCATGGATCGTTACCGATGTGTTCTTATTCTTGTATTATCGAATGAAGGCATACCCTGCTTTAAGGAAAGAACTCTAAATAATTAAGATAACTTAACAAATTTGTAAATCTATTCTTGAACAAGAAAATAGGAATCTATTAAGATTTGTTTACAAGAGAGGAAGTACAAACAAATGAAAAAAGTATTACAAGGTTTCATGGCAGGAGCGTTAGCTTTATCAATGGTAGCTTGCTCAAGTCCAAAAGAAGAAGTGAAAGAAGAAGTGAAGGAAGAAGTCGTTGAAGAAGTAAGCGAAGGTACAGGTGTATACAAAATCTTCAATACAACAGGAGAAAAAGTAACAGATCTTTATATCTACGAAGCTGGTTCAGAAGACAAAGGAGAAAACCTAGCTGGTGAAGGTATGGAAGATGGTGCTGAAATCGAAGCTAAATATACAGCTATGTCCGATGCAACATTAGTTCTAGAATTCACAACAGAATCTGGAGAAACTAAGAAATTCGAAACATTACACATCGAAGAAGCTCCAATCTGCTTATTATCGGAAGATACAATGACTGGTGCAACTCCAATTGCTTTCCAAGTTGCTGAATAGTTATGAAAGAATGCGTGGAAAATCTCCACGCTTTTTTTGTATCTTGTCTCTGTTTTTTTTCACTTTGTGGATACACATAAAGATTCCTTCTATTTCCTGATAGAATAGATTTAACAGAAAAGAGAAATTGTATGGAACCCATTCTACTAGAACTAACCAATCCCGATGATAAACAGGCATATCAAAGAACCAAAGAGATCGCAGCCACTTGTGCATCTTCTAATATCTATTATAAAGATTTAGAATTATTTGCCTCTCTACTCGATCATGAAAAATCCTATGTTCGTACACGAGCTTTTATTCTATGTTGTTCTCTAGCACGATGGGATAGTGAACACAAACTGGATACAATTCTACCAGACTTATTAAAGTGTTTTCACGATTCCAAACCAACGGTAGTTCGTCAGAGTTTAAATGCCATCTTAGAACTTCTGGTCTATCAACCACAATATAAAGATGTGATTAAAAAAGAAGTGGAATCCATTTGTTTATCCTCTTATAAAGATTCTATGATTCCACTTCTTCAAAAAGATTGTTCAAAAGTATTAGAATTGATCCAGGAACTCTAACTATTTTTCATAGATCATACGAACTAAATCGTAATGATTGGATTGTTTACGAAAGGCATCGGGACTGATGCCTTTTTGTGCTCTAAAGACTTTCCCAAAATAATTGTTGTTAGAATATCCTACGGCCTGGGCAATGTCCTGCATCTTCATTTGTGAATTAGTCGTGAGTAAACGACAGGCATGCGAAATACGAAGCTCTTTGATATATTGTCCAACCGATATTCCATATTCTTTCTTATATTCTTTACAAATATAGTATTTAGATAAATGCAGGCATTGAGATATATAATCCAAATTCATATTCTCATTGGTATAATTCTTTTCAATAAACAAATGCACAGCCTCCATCTTCTTTTTTTCTAAAGAAGCATTTTGAAGAATCAAAGAAGTCAGATCCATCCAGAGACAATAAGCCAGCTTACTATTTTCAAAATACGTATTGATTTCATCATGAATTGCTTTTTCGTATAAGTTTAGAATTTG
This sequence comes from Bacillota bacterium, assembly GCA_018065105.1. GTDB lineage: Bacteria > Bacillota_I > Bacilli_A > Erysipelotrichales > Erysipelotrichaceae > Floccifex. The sequence continues at coordinate 493 of JAGHTX010000238.1, read as the reverse complement.
TTTCTCTATTGAAGACTCTTTTTCTACATGATAGATAGGAGAAGAAAGCTCATGAATCTTTCTTAAAAGAGGTAGGACCTCATTGGAAAATTCCAAATAAATCACTTTCCAGAAAGGCTGGTCTGAACCAAGATAGTACGAAGAGTCACTGGGAATCTGGATGAGAAATAAATCTCCGGCCTTTAATGTATATATATTGCCTCCCATTTCTAAACTTCCACATCCATCCACACAATACTGTAATAGACAGAAATTTCCATTTCGTTTTCGATTGTCCCAGTAGTAATCTTTGGATTGTATAGAATGATACCCAGCTCCTAAACACGTACAAAAGGGAAGATCCGATTCAAAGTGAAATCCAATGGATTGATTGCGCATAACTTTTCTCCTTGTTTACACCAATAATTTACCATGATATACAATTTATTACTATTTAAAGCGAAAAATAGACGTTTTATGATATAGGTAGGAACACAATATATTACTATGGAGG
>JAGHTX010000049.1 GCA_018065105.1 Bacillota bacterium | reverse complement strand
GTTACAGTTCACAGGTGACTAAATCATCATGAAAAGGCAAATCTCAATTGATTTGCCCTTTAAAAATTGTTGAGTAATACCTCGTAGATATTTTCACCCTTGTTATTGGCAGTTTCTACTATTGTCATAAAATCACAATAATTTGAAATAGAATCATCTGATCTGAATGCACCTACCTGTTTCGATTTCCTTTTGATCTGTCTAAGTTTTCTTTCGGCGTCATTGTTGGTGTAAGGTATTTCTGGATGTTCTAAAAAATAGAATACATATTCCTTATAATCTCTCATCCTTTTGAATGTATTATATCCATTTCGATAATACTTTGATGGTGGATTATCCTTATATTCCTTTTCTCCAATCTCAATGATCTTATCAAACAAATCTAATTCATAATCAAATTCTCTCTGCCCATTCTTGAATTTATGTATGATGTCCTTCAAGAGTCCTTCCATCTTCTTATTCCATTCACGCTCAGGTTCATTGATTACACTGTCCTTTATATATCGAAGCTCATGTGCAAGACATTTTTGATGTCCTTTTCCATATTTAAAATATGTTTTGTCATGATCCGTTACAAGCACACCGTCATATCCATCTACCGGTGTACCAGTAATTCCTTCATCTCCTTTTTTCGTCTTGAATGTATAAAATGTAGAATTCTTGTTTGTCGATACATATACATAGACGGTCTCTCCGTTTTCCCTAAGGTATGTGGCATCCGTATTCTGATAAGGCGATGTGAATAATCTGTTGAAGATATCGTTTCTTTCCTTTGCGGTATTGCACGAAAATTCCTTTGCCAATCCATTTATCTTGCCAATGGATGGTTTGATTTTATTGTCTGTTAATCCGGATACAACTTCCTGAACCTTTCGTATCGATACATTGCAGTAATTATTTAACAGGCAGCACAATGCCTTTACAGATGGACCATAATTAATTTCATCATGTACTCCTTCTGGAAATTCAGAACACACAAGTCTGGAAGTTCCTTTCAGTCTATATTCACTTCCAACATATTCAATAACTTCAGCAGATACTGATATATTCACAACCTTTCGTCTAACAGGTCTAACGAATACATATCTTTCAGGATCTTCTTTTACTGCAGAAGGTACATCCAGTACAACTGGTTCGACAGTCGCTTCAAGCATCTTTCTTGGATGATGTTCATGTCCTGGCTGAGCACCCGATTTTCTATTACTTTTGATTCGGCTGTTGGTGATTTTCTTATGATTAGGTTTCATGGAAGAAGGAATGGATGATGTTGTATAATCTCTTTCAATCTGTGCCTTCAGCTTTAGTATTATCTGATCCTTTTCATTGAGCTGCTCTTTTAATTGGACGATTGTACGTTCATGATCCTTTATTTCTTTCTTGTATATGGATTCAGAAATTTTTCTGTTTTCATTACAATCGATAAGCTTCACATTTAGTTCACCAATTTTATTATCCAATATTTCAATTTTCTTAAGCGCACGATCATATTTATTAGAAAGCGAAGAAAAAGACCGGCACATCTTTTCATATTCAAGCTTATAATCTATTGAATTCGATGTGTCGGTCATATAAAGTCTCCTATTTTTCCTTAAGAGAAAGTTCGTCATAGACAAGCTTAGGCTTGTTCTTGGCCCATGCAGCTTTCAGATAGGGAATCTGTTCCTCGGTAACAGGGCCTAGGTTTCTCACCACTGTCTGAACTGTTTTGCCATTTACCTTATGGTTTTCAACCACAGAAGCATAGTAATGTATGGTACCACCAACTGTTTTCTTTAGTACTTTAACGAACATTATTCTCACCACCATTATACATTATAAAAGCGAATATATGAAGTATTATAACCATATATTCTCACTACTTTATTACAATAATATTAAAGGCAAACCAGGAAATAGTAAACCCTATTTCTTGATTTGCCTAATTTTTTTTGATTAGTTGTTTGATTTTTAGTACCCGTGAACTGTAACTTTTTTTGCATATCAATTTTAGTCATCCAGTCTGCTTCTCATATTTAAAATGGACGCAAAAAGCATCCATTTTTTCTATATATCTATTTCACAAACATCAACATATATAATGGCATTGTGATTTTATCCTCTTGAACTCCAATATTTTGTGATGAAAACTTATAGCCATAAGGAACAAATGGTTCCATTAAAATTGTATTCAATGATTTTGTTTTCTGTCTTCCTGCTTTTACTTCTAATGGAATAATTCCGTCCATAGTTTCTAGCAAAAATTCGATTTCAATCGTTGACTTCTCATTTCTGAAGAAATGTATATTTTGTACGTTATTTTTTTGAAGAATATCACAAGCTAATGCCTCGTAAATACCTCCTTTTGCACTTCCTAATACCAAATTATTACTTGGTTGATCAAAAGAATCATTCAATAATGCAATCTTCAATTCATATGGATATGTACAAATCAGTAATCCAATATCATTTGGATATATTCTAAAATTATCATCCATTTCATATGCATTTAATGGAAAAGATATTGATTTAACATTTTTAATAAGATAAGCCATGTTAGCTCGAACAAGCCAATCAATACATGATTCAAATTTTCTGTCAGTACCTTTTTTTTCAACAAGTTTGTATTGAAATTTATGATTTTCTTTTAAAAGTTGTGCCGGAATTGCTTTATAACAATTTTCAGCTTTAATTTTAATATCACCAGATGCATAATGAGCTATATCATTTATATAATCTCTATATAATCTTCTTTGTATCTGATCAACTACATAATAATCTCTATCCTTCACAAAGGTAGCCACTACTTCAGGCATTCCTCCCACTACTATATATTGTTTTAAATATTCCATCATCTTATCATGAATAGCTTGAGGAACTTTTGTCCTGCTTATAAAGTAATTCGAAAGTTCATCAATAATTTCATCTATAATATTTAATGCCCACAAAAATTCTCTAAAATCCAATGCATGCATATCAATGTAATCAATACTTCCTACAGGATATGAATCCGCATTATTATAAGCAATTCCTAGAGCTGAACCAGAACATATCACATCATATCGATTATCTTTTGCCATAAATTTCAATGCTGTTATTGCTTTCGGACAACTTTGTATTTCATCTAGAAATATAAGAGTTTTTCCATCAATTATGTTTGTATCTGGTTTATTAAGCCGTAAAGCCATGATTATATCATTTGACTGTAAAGAATCACTAAAAATATCACAACAAGATGGTTCTTCAATAAAATTAAGTTCAATAAATGAGTCATAATAAGCTTTTCCAAATTCGCGTACAATTGTCGTCTTCCCAATTTGTCTAGCTCCTTGAATAATAAGACATTTATCACTTTTCT
>JAGHTX010000078.1 GCA_018065105.1 Bacillota bacterium | reverse complement strand
TAGTTTGAAGTAATTATATAAATGTAGCGCCGTATACGTGAACCGTACGTACGGTGCAATTAGAGGGTCGAGGAAATTTTATTTCCTCACTCTACTATATTTTGAAATAAAATGATTATTAAAAAAATACAAATGCTACTGACCATAGTAAAAATACAAGTTATGGCCAAGGCCGATCAGGTGGAGGCCGTTCAAGAGTTTTCCATGCTTGAGCAAAAGCTTTTCCATGGCCTTTAGGCTGTGGTAAAGCTGAGTGAAAGTGTGGTAAACTCGTTCTTTACTTAAAACAATACATTTTTCATCCAGCTGTCTACTGGAAGATTCAATGCATATGTTTCCTCTGGTCCATCAAATATGCTTAAATCATATTCCTTTTTGATTTCAACATATCCCTTTTCATTTTCGGAAAGACCGATGCTTCTTATATATTGGGATACATTGTCAATTCCATTTAATGTATTCATTCTTATATCAAGATAGCGTGTAAGATTTTCTTTTATGTAGGCCTTAGGAACACTTGTAAACATTGAACAGATGTGATGTGAAATTGCACTTTCCATGCTGCATGGCATGAAACATTCCTTTCTTGAGTTTTGGATTGCGTTCCAGTTATTAAGGATATATTTCATGTTCTGTTCAATAATGTCTTTTCTTTCAGGCGATGCCTCGATAATAGCCTCGACAGTTAATTTAAATAAATTCTTGTCATTGTCTTCAATTATGTATTCAAAGAGCTGATCACGAATGTCTTCATCCTGGGTAATACGATTCAGTGACTGACCAAAATGAAATTTGTCGAGCGAAAAGCGTGCATCTGTAAACGGGCTTCTGAATTCGTACTGTCCATTCTTTATCCATGAGGCACCGTCACCCATTATCCATATCTTTTCGATTTTATCCATATCATAGAGTTCACCGAGCCTTGAATGAAGAGAAGGCCAGAAGTCTTCTTCATTTTCAAAAAATACAAAGCGATTCACAAGCCTGTGACGATTTTTCTGAGAAGGATCATCTTCAATATCTTCAAAAACAACAGCAGCTCTTGTCATGTTTCTCTGTTTTGTTCCATCTTCATTGTGACTTTGGAGAGCGATCCATTTTTCATCTGCCATGATATAGAGATGGGAAGGAGTGATTTTTCTGGGCGAAAGAGGTTCCCTTATACGAGGTCTCGACTTCAGAAAAGCGAAGATTGTTTGTCTTGGAAGAGCATTTATGGATCTGTTCTTATCCATTGAGAATGGAGAGCTGATATATTGACCAATAATCTGACCTACCTTGATCATGGAATTATGTTTAGAATAGAGGTCGATGGCCATAGCCTTGACACATGAATCATAGCGATCATATTTAGGAATTCCGAATTTTTCATCCACGTAGCAGAACAATTTCTTTCTGTCCAAACGTGAAGAATAGATGGTACGCTTATAGGTGACATCGCCAAAGGGTGTGGTGATGGTTCTATATCTGGTATTCTTGACATACCATCGATCCGTTCTGCCAGGAAGATTTCTAAATTCAGTATCAGCTTTTTCGAGGATGGCCTTAAAAGTGAACTGAGCAAGTGAATAAGAAAATTTTCCAATTTCATCAATAAGCATAGCTGTATTAAAATACTGGTTCTTTAATACAAAAGGATAAGTGAAAGAATTGGCTTTATTACATATGTTTGAAAATAAATTTGAAGAATCCAAAAATTCAGATAAGAGTTGTGATAAAATACTCATGTGATATCTCCTTCTAGTTTTGTGGTTATTACTATTATGAGATATCACCTTTTTTTATTCCACATTCATTTTACACGATCAAAGTTGTATTCTAATTTGTGAATTGGCAATTCAACTGTATAATATAAATGAGGAAAACATATGAAAATTGGATTACTAACAAGCGGTGGAGATTGCCAAAGTCTAAATGCGATGATGCAGTCTATTTGTAAATCGATTTATTTAATAGATCCAGAATGCCAAATTTATGGATTTATAGATGGATATCAAGGTTTACAACACGGAGAATACAACATTTATCAATGTGAAGATTTCTTTGACCTGTTATATAAAGGAGGAACTGTACTGGGTACAAGTCGTACTTCTTTTAAAAATATTGTGAAATCAAAACACGTTGTAGATAGTATGGTTAATACATATGAAAAATGTGAATTGGATTGTTTATTGGCATTAGGTGGAAATGGATCACAAAAAACATCAAACTTATTGTCGCAAAGAGGATGCAATGTGATTGCTCTTCCAAAAACAATTGATAATGATTTATATCTGACAGATATGACATTCGGTTTTTTAAGTGCTTTTGAATCGGCTTCAAATATTATGGAATCCATTCGGACAACAGCTACAAGCCATAATCGTATATTTATGGTAGAAATAATGGGACATAAAACAGGGTGGCTTTCTTTATTTACTGGTCTTGCCAATCAAGCAGATATGATTTTATTGCCAGAAATTCCTTATGATAAAAAAACAGTTTTAAATAAAATAAAACACAGAGATAAATATAAACCTTATATTATTGTAGTAGCTGAAGGAGCTTTATCGATTGAGGATAGTAAACTTTCAAGAAGAGATTTCTAAGAGAAACGCAAATATACACAATCAGCTATGAAAGAACTTCGCTATGAAATCAAAAAAGAATTAAATGAAAATGTGTTCACAAATACACCTGGACACATTCAAAGAGGTGGTAAACCTTCATCTATGGATTTATTATTGGTTTCAAGAATGGGATCTTATGTGGGACAAATGATTAAAAATGAAGAATTCGGTTTAATGAT
>JAGHTX010000068.1 GCA_018065105.1 Bacillota bacterium | reverse complement strand
ATATATAAATAAAGTGTATAATAATATTCTGTATACAGAAATCGATGAAATATCTTGTTGTATTGTCGATTATATGAAGGAGATATAAAAAAATGTACCAGTTAAGTAAAAGAACCAATGATTTTACAGATTCTGTCATAAGAAGAATGACAAGAATTTCAAATCAATACAATGCGATTAATCTATCACAGGGATTTCCAGATTTTGAACCACCTATGGAATTAAAAGAGGGCCTTGTTCGAGCAGCCATAAATGGCCCTCATCAATACGCGATTACGTGGGGAGCAAAAAATTTTAGAGATGCACTTGCAAAAAAATATGAACATTTTTCAGGAATAAAAGTGGATCCAGAAGAAGAAATTGTAGTGACTTGTGGTAGTACAGAAGCAATGATGGCAACGATGATGAGCATAGTTAATCCAGGTGACAAAGTAATCATTTTCTCACCTTATTATGAAAATTATGGAGCGGATACAATTCTTTCAGGAGCACAGCCAATTTATGTTCCACTTGTTCCACCAACTTTTGATTTTGATCGAGACGAATTAGAAAAAGCGTTTGTTGAAGGTGCAAAAGCAATCATTCTTTGTAATCCATCCAATCCCTCTGGAAAAGTATTCACTTATGAAGAATTAATGTATATTGCCGATTTGGCAAAGAAATACGATGCCTTTGTTGTAACCGATGAAGTATATGAACACATTGTGTATAAGCCAAACAAACATATTTATATGCAATCTCTTCCTGAAATGCGAGAAAGAACCATTGTTTGTAACTCGTTATCCAAAACATATTCTATTACAGGATGGAGATTAGGCTATGTGATTGCCAATCCAGAAATTATCGAAAGAGTAAAAAAAGTGCATGATTTTCTTACCGTAGGAGCTGCAGCCCCATTAATGGAAGCTGCCGTTACCGGACTTGAATTTGGTGATGAATATTATGAAGATTTGGCAGAGCATTACGCACATATGAAAGAAGTCTTTGTAGGAGGACTTAAACGATTGGGATTGAAGTATACAGATCCTCAAGGCGCTTATTATGTTCTTGTGGACGTAAGTGAATTTGGAGTCAAAGATGATACTCTTTTCTGTGAATGGATGATCAGAAATGTAGGTGTAGCCGCTGTTCCAGGATCCAGCTTCTTTAAAGAAGATGTAAACCATTTAGTACGTTTTCATTTCGCTAAACAAGATGACACTCTTAATGAAGCATTAAGACGACTTTCTAATCTAAGAGAACTGGCAAACAATGCGATTGATGTAGATTGGAAATAAGAAACAATATTTACAAGTTTAACAATGAAATAAAATTGAAAAGCCCATCTTTTCATGAAAGAATAAAGAGAGTAAAATAATAGTAATAAGTCATTTAGGAGGTAAAAAAGAATGGCAAATCGTTTCGTACTTAATGGTATTTCTTACCATGGACATGGTGCAATCAATGAAATCCCAGGAATTGTTAAGGGTAAAGGATTAACAAAAGCTTTCGTTGCTTCTGACCCAGATTTAGTAAAATTTGGTGTTACATCAAAAGTTACTGATCTATTAGCAGCTAACGACATCGCTTTCGAAGTTTACTCAGACATTAAACCAAACCCAACTATCGAAAACGTTCAACACGGTGTAGATGCATTCAAAGCTTCTGGTGCTGATTTCATGATCACTATCGGTGGTGGATCATCAATGGATACTGGTAAAGGTATCGGTATTATCGTAAATAACCCTGAATTCTATGATGTTCGTTCATTAGAAGGTTTATCACCAACTAAAAACCGTACAGTATTCACAATCGCTGTTCCAACTACTGGAGGAACTGGTGCTGAATCTACAATCAACTACGTAATCACAGACGTTGAAAAGAAACGTAAATTCGTTTGTGTAGACCCTAACGACATCCCTGATGTTGCAGTTGTTGACCCAGATATGATGGCTTCAATGCCAAAAGGATTAGCTGCTTCTACAGGTATGGATGCATTAACTCACGCAATCGAAGGATACACTACTGCAGCTGCTTGGGAATTAGCTGACTGCTTAGACTTAAAAGCTATCCAATTAATCGCTAAAAACTTAAGAAAAGCTGTTGAAAAAGATCCTGATGGATTAGAAGG
>JAGHTX010000242.1 GCA_018065105.1 Bacillota bacterium | reverse complement strand
GCTTCTACGCAGTGCTGTGGTTCTCACAGCGCCATTAAATTATACCATAAAAAAAGAGGTATGCAACCTCTTTTTTAATTTTTTTTCAAGCTTTAGATAGCCTTATTTTATCGGCTTATTCTATAGATTTTAACACCTTTTCAAAGCGTGTTTTTTGGAAGAAATGCACCGCAAATAATACGACCAATGATACATCAATATAGGAAGGAATCATTATTTTAAAGCAGATACAAAGCACTAAACTGACAAAATCTCCTTGAACATATTCGTTCTTTTTAATGTATCTTCCTATTATTTTATATTTGAGCATTAAATTTCGAATAAGTAATACAATCGCTACACTGGCCACTATCGCATCAATACTAAACGCAATCACAAACTTCTGTGAAACAATCGCAGTTAAGAAATATAATAGGATAGTTCCTGTCATAACTATCATCATTCCAGAAATTAGGAACTTGTTACGATCTTGACTAATTGTCATTTCCTTTACTTTTTGAAACGACTTACTCTTTTGCCAGGAACGTACTTCCTTATTATAATCATCCGACATTTTCCAAGAAGATAAACGATTCTCTTTTGATAGTCTGTGAAGTTGTTCTAGATAATAACGCCCTACTAGATTTTTCTTTGCTTCTGTCCAATCTTTTTTATCTATAAATTTGAACAAGGCTTCAGCTTCTCGATCATCTGCTCCTTCTGGAATTGTAAATCCTTGGTCCAACCAACGAAATTGAGAAGGATCAAACATTATAGGCAAATTCCTTTCGCTTCATCGATTTCGATATTTGTATTGAAGAATGCTGTTAAAGATTGAATAGCGTATACAGTATCCATTACACCAGCAGTTTCATAGCTTGAGTGCATTGCTAATTGTGCAAGACCAAAGTCTACTGCGTGAACACTCACTTGAGTATTTGATAAGTTTCCTAATGTAGATCCTCCTAATACATCAGAACGGTTCGCAAATGTTTGGACTGGAACTCCTGCATCATTACATACAGCTGTAAATAATGCACGGCTAAATGCATCTGTAGTGTATTTTTGGTTAGCACTTTCTTTTAATACAATACCTTTATTCATTAATGGAGCATTAACTGCATCGTTTTTTTCTGGGTGGTTAGGGTGAAGTGCGTGTGCATTGTCGCAAGAAACTAAGAATGATTTAGCAACTGCTTGATAATAATCTTCGGCACCTTTTCCTAAATTAATATTGATACGTTGTAATGTATCGTATAAGAAAGTAGACATAGCACCTTGTTTAGTGTTTGAACCAACTTCTTCGTTATCAAAACAGCAATATACATTTACTGCTTTATCATTTGTTGCAGCTAAGAATCCTTTTAATGATACATAGGCACATTGTAAATCGTCTAACTTACCACATGATACAAATTCATCTTTATATCCCCAAACAGATGGAGCTTGACGGTTTACTAAGAATAAGTCTTTTCCTAAAATTTGTTCTACTTCTACACCCAATTCAGCAGCTACCATTTTGTCGAAATCACCTTTTTGTAATTCACCAGCTGAGAACAATGGACATAGATCTACTTGGCGGTTATAAGCAACACCGTCGTTTACCGAACGATTGAAGTGAATACACATGTTTGGAATGATTAAAATGTCTTTATCAATATATAATAAACGACTTTCAATCTTGTTACCTTCGCGAACTAATACACGACCAGCAATGGATAATGGACGATCAAACCAAGTGTTATCGATCATTCCACCATATGCTTCTACATTAAGACGTAGATATTCTTTTGGCCCAGTTAGTTCAGGAATTGTTTTTACTTTATAAGTTGGTGAATCGGAGTGAGCAGCTGTCATTTGGAAGTGATAGTCACTTAATTCATTTCCAATTTTGAAAGCAATGATACTGGAACCGTTACGAGTAGTATAGTATTTTCCACCTTTTTCAATTTGCCAAGCGCTTCCTTCTTTTAAATATGTAAATCCAGCTGCATCTAATTCTTCTGAAATAGTGTGGATTGCATGGAACATACTTGGGCTTTTCATAATAAAGCTTGTTAAATCTTTTGAAGTTTGTACTGCGTTCATTATTATACGCCTCCTATATATATTATATCTTCTAGATTATTATCCTATTATTATAATCAAAAAGAAACCAGTCGCCTGGTTTCTTTGTTAAATGTAATTAGTTACCAGCTTTTGCATCTTGTGCAGCACGGATTTTAGGGAAGATTAATCCTAAGCAAACGTAAACGATTGGAGTTACTACGTTTAAAACTAATGTGAATGTGTCAGTTGACCACATACCTAAAATACAACATGCAGCAGTTACTAAGAAACACCATCCACCAAATAATAAGGCAACAGTGTTGTTCTTAACGAACATATAGTCACGAGGGAATTTTGAAGTTGCTTTACGAAGCATCATGTAAGCAAAGAATACCCATAAGTAACGTAATGGCATACATACTGAGTTCAATTTATTTAATTGGGCGATAACTGCATCGGCTCCAGGTACAACCATTTGTACGCAGATGATGAATCCAGCTAAAATTGCTACCATTTTAATACCATTTACATATGAACCTTGTTTATTTTGTTTTAATAATTGTAAAGGAACATATTTGCTTGTGTTTGGATCATCTAATAACATACGTAAAGGAGCATCAATACTTACTACTAATGTAGAGAATTGTCCGATTGCGTTACAAGCTGCATAAATAACCATGAATAAGTCACCTACACCATAGTAAACACCAAGTTTTTGGAATGCCCAATAAGCACCGTTAGAAACATATGATGAGAATTCTGCATCAGCTTGTGAAATTGGATCAAACATCATACCCATAGCTACAGTACCTAACATAGCACATACTACTACCATGATAGCTACCGCAATCATACCTTTAGGGAATCCTTTTGATGGATCTTCAACTTTGTTTACATAAGGTGAAATCTTTTCACATCCACCTACAGCGAATACTAAGATTGATAACGAAGTGAAGTATTCTACCTTAAATTGTGGAATTAAGTTTTTCATTGACCAGTCCATGCTCACGAATCCACCGTTAGGGTTGATTGCAGGAGCAGCGAACATTAATACAATGTAAAGAATACTCATTACGAACATACTTGAACCAGCTAATGTAGCTAATTTCTTCAATGGGTTTAAACCTTGAGCAGCAACCCAGCAGAAGAAGAATAAACATAATAAAGTTACAAGTTGTACAGCAATAGTTGGGAAACTTGCATAAGTTTCTGCGTTACGGAATACTAACCAGCTTAAGGCTTTTAATCCACCTGTTCCTTTACTTGCAATGTAAGTAATGTGAACAATGAAATAAGTAAACCCAGCATAGTATCCTACTTTAGTACCTGCAGTTTCTTGAACCCAAGAGGTTACCCCACCTCCTAAGTCTTTAAATGCTGAACCTAATTCCCCTACCATTAACGCATATGGTACGAAGTATAGGCCGAACATAAGAATCCAAGAGAAAATTACTTGAATTCCGTTGAAGTACATGAATCCGTTTACTACGTTTCCGAATCCCCACAATGTTGAGAAACACATAAACGACAACATATACCACTTAATCTTTTTGTCTTCCATAATTTTGTCCTTTCTCTCTTTTCAGTAAAATGGTAAGCAACACTATTATCACATAATTATCACAATATTTGAAGTTGAAAGTGTTTTCAAATGTATTTTCATATATTTACATATTTATAA
>JAGHTX010000044.1 GCA_018065105.1 Bacillota bacterium | reverse complement strand
GCAATCGCTCCATAAATCGGATATTTACAAATATAGCCAATCTTATTGTTTTCACAAAGAACACCCGCAATGGCTCCGGTAATAAATTTAGCTTCATAGATTCTAGGATAATACGACTTGACTAATTTATGAGGCATGTTTAACGAACAGTTCAATATCTTTACATGAGGATGTTCTGCTGCAACTTTTATACAAGCTTTATACAAATTGACTTCTGGAGCAAAAATAATCTTAGCTCCTTCTTCAATCGCTTTTCGAAGTACATCTTCTCCATTTTCCTGTTTAGAAACAATATAAGCTTTGGTATCGATTTTTGTAGATAAAGCACTTTGTACAAACAAACGTCCTTTTTCATGATTCTTTCGCCAACCCGACTCTTCAATCGGACCACTATAGATAAAAGCAATATTCTTTTTCGAAAGATTAATACTATTTAGAATCTTTTTTCCTTTTCCTTCTGGTTTTAGTTTGACTTCAATCAAGGAATCTTCTTGTAGTAATTCAATTTCTTCCCAGATTTTAGATAAACAGGCAGTTATTTCTTTTTTCGTTTGTTTATGAAGACGATCCACACCAAAGATTTTCATGTAAGTTAAGAAAGCATCCCCTACACTGCAATGTAACTTATGCCCATTCTTATCTTCAAAAGCTTTTCGAAATAAGACATAGTCGGCATGAATACTCTTTGTTTCTTCTTCACTCCATTTTTCTTTTTTATCTTTTCCAAGAAGCGTTTGGAATTCTAAATACGCTCCCTTTTTTGTAAATTCAATATCTTCTAAGCCTGAATAGCGATTAAACTCTAAGAAGTCGTAATACATCTGTACTTTCGGATCTTGTTTATTGGCTGGATAGATTCTTTTTACCTGGGCTAAGATTTCGTATCCCTTAAAGAATTTCAAAACACTGACCCTTTTATTTCCTTCTTCTACATAATAACGATTCATGTATTCATAGACTTTAATGGGTTCACGAATTCCTTCTTCTAAATGCGAAGAACATAAGCGTTCCCATTTATACGCAAATTCAGATTCTTCGTCCTGGATTGGCATAAAATTTCCCGCAAATACCTTTTTTCTTCCTCGTGTTTTGGTTCCTACCACAAATTCTAAAGGAATGTATTTTTGACCAATGTCTACTCCCTGGTTTGAAAGATTATTGTCCAAAAGGTCATCGAGTACAACCAGTTCAGAATCTATTCCCTTGGTTTGACATTTCTTACAATAACTTTTCCCTGATTTAAATGCTTCTGAATAATAAACTTTCATAGATGGTTCCTACTTTCATAATATAAATACGCAAGTATTTTACCGAAATATATAAGAAAAACAAGTGTTTTTCATCACGATTTTAAGGTTATGTTAAGAAAACTTGAGGTTTAGGTTCAGACTTTGGCGATATTCTATAGTCGTAAAAAGGAAAGAGCTAGTAAAGCTCAAGGAGGAAACATATATGAAAAAATTAAACACATTCGCTAAATTAGGATTAGCTACTACAATGGCATTTGGAAGCATCGCACCAGTTATGACAATGATGACACCTATTCACGCAGCTGAAGAAGAAGTACAACC
>JAGHTX010000134.1 GCA_018065105.1 Bacillota bacterium | reverse complement strand
ACCATGTGCAATGTTTGGGAAAAATGTCATCGACGGTTCGTTCTTACACTTGACATATTATTTGGCAAATATGAATTTCATGGCTTATTTTACTAGCTTTTTCTTATATATGTTTGCCTTCTATTGTTTAATTGCACAATTTAAATACTTACGTTTGGAAGATCATTATAAAGCTAAGAATCCAGTATTTCTATGGTTTAAAGTACTTTTGATTTCTGCCATTATGATTGGAATTAGCTATTTAGGATTTATCGGAATTAAATTTGTTTTTAACGTAAAATAATAGAAAGAAGAAAGATACTATGATTAAAGAAAGATTAAGTGCTCTTCGTGAAGAAATGAACAAAGAAGGAATCGATGCGTATATCATTCCTACTAGCGATTTCCACGAAACAGAGTATGTCGCAAGTTATTTCGCATGTCGCAAGTACATGTCTGGATTTACAGGAAGTGCTGGAGTTATGGTCGTGTTAGCCCAAAAGGCTGCATTATGGACCGATGGACGTTATTTTATCCAAGCCGAAAACCAATTAAAAGATTCTACTATTGACTTAATGAAAATGGGACAAGAAGGAACACCTTCTATTCCAAACTATATTCTAGAAAACTTGGAAGAAGGGATGTGTGTAGGATTTGATGGACGTACGATTAACACAAACGATGCTCGTAAATATCAAAATGCCTTCGCTTCTAAAAACATTTCCGTACAACCAAATTATGATCTAGTAGGAAGAATCTGGACAGATCGTCCGGCTTTACCTAGTAGCGAAACCTTCCACTATGATGTACAGTTTGCGGGAAAGGAAATGGATGAAAAACTAGCTCTTGTACGTAGTGAAATGAAAAAGGCGTACACTACTAGCTATATTGTAACGAAGATTGATCAAATCGCCTGGCTATTTAATTTAAGAGCAAACGATATTCCTTATTTCCCAGTGGCTCTAGCGTATGCGATCATCGAAGAAGAATCCGCAACCTTATATATCGATGCTTCTCGTTTGGATACAGAAAGTAAAGCTTTATTTGATCAGTTTAATGTTGTCGTAAAAGACTACGATCAAATCTATGAAGATGTGCAACAGTTATCTGGAAATATCCTAGTAGATCCAGCCAATGTGAACTCTCGTATTGTATTCTCATTAAAAGGAAATACAATCGAAATGCAAGATCCAATCATTTTATTAAAAGCAATGAAAAACGAAGTGGAATTGGCTTCTACTCGCAAAGCTCATATTAAAGATGGAGTTGCGATGACTAAATTTATGTACTGGTTGGAACAAAACGTGAAAACTGGAAAAGTAACAGAAATGCGTGCTCAGGAAAAACTGCAACAATTCCGTGCTGCCCAAGAAGGGTATATCGAAGATAGCTTCTCTACAATTTCTGCTTATAAAGGACATGCGGCCATGATGCACTATTCTTCCAGCGAAGCAACCGATGTGACTTTAGAAGAAGAAGGTATGTTACTAGTGGATAGTGGAGGACAATACTACGAAGGAACTACCGATATTACTCGTACCTTTGTTCTAGGTCCAATCAGTGAAGAAGAAAAATATTGGTTTACCTTAAGTATGCGTTCACACATCCGTTTGGCAAAAGCTAACTGGTTATATGGATGTCGTGGAATTAACCTGGATATCTTAGCTCGTGGCCCACTATGGGATCAGGACATGGATTATCAATGTGGTACCGGACATGGTGTAGGACATTTATCCAGTGTTCACGAAGCACCAAATGGAATTCGCTGGCGTATTGTACCAGAAAGAAATGATTCCGCTGTATTAGAAGAAGGAATGATACAAAGTGATGAACCAGGGGTTTATATGGAAGGTAAATTTGGTATCCGTCACGAAAATGAAGTGGTTGTACAAAAAGGTACAAAGAACTTCTATGGTCAATTTATGCACTTTGAATTATTGACATTTGTACCGTTTGATAAAAAGGGAATTGACAAATCGTTAATGACAAAAGATGAAATTGAATGGTTTGATGCATATCATCAGGAAGTATACACAAAGATTTCTCCATACTTGAGTGCGGAAGAAAAAGATTGGTTAAAAGACATTTGTTCACCACTATAGTATGAAACAAAGAATGATCTATTCGTCATGTCCACATTGTGGGCATGACTTTCAAATTCTTAGAGATACCTATGAAATTGCGGATATGAATCCTACTTTGGAAGAAAGACTTCAAAACGACAGTTATTTTCTGCATCAGTGCAATGCTTGTAAAAAGTTATATTATCTGCAATATCCATTTATGTATCGAAACCCGAAAAAGAAATACATCCTTCTTTATTCCCAACAGGAATCCTTACCAAAGTTTTCAAAAGAGGAAAAGGTGATTCGGGTAAAACATGCCAAGCAGTTTACGTTTGCGTATAAAGTTTTAAAATACGATTTAGAAATTAAAAAAGTATTATCCATTCAAAACCGCTTAAAAAACATGTATAAAGAAGAGGTAAAATTTGAGAGTTTTCAAGACAATACTTTGTGGTTCCAAATTCAGGGAGAATATATAGGTGTCCCTTATCAGTGAGGTTAATATGGAAAAATTAAAATATGCGTTATTTCGCTTTATGTATAAAAGAAATGGATTCGATGATTTAAGTAGAGCTATATTAAGCTGGACTTTAGTTTTGTGCGTAATAAGCTTATTTGTTCGAAATTCCATTTTTAATGCGATCGTCTTAGCGATTTTGACCTATAATATGTTTCGTGTATTTTCAAAGAATATTTCGGCTCGAAGAAAAGAAAACGAGAAGTTTTTATATTTTCTAAAACCCTATGCGATTCAATATCAACAGAGAAAAACACATGTTGTATTTCGTTGTAAGAATTGTGGACAGATTATCCGTGTTCCTAAGGGAAAAGGAAAAATTGATATTACATGTCCAAAATGTCGTACAATTATCACAAAGAGAACTTAGTTTCTCTTTTTCTTTTTTTTGATACTTGTGTATAATAGGGACAGACGTTTAGGAGGACGATTATGAGTGATACTATGTTAAAAGTTGGCTTTATCGGGTATGGAAATATGGCCAGCGCTATGGCAAAAGGGTTAGTAGATTTTGATTGTATCGAACCAACTCAAATCTATGCCTGTGCAAAAAATTATGAAAAATTAGTAAAGAATTGTGCTGCTTTAGGAATTCAGCCTTGCAAAAGTGCGGAAGAAGTTGTGCAAAAAAGCGATATGGTCATTATTGCGGTAAAACCATATTTAGTCAGTGAAGTGGTTAAGGATCTTGACCTAAGAGGAAAAATCGTGATCAGTGTAGCGGTAAATGTTCGATATGACGATTACGAAGAAATATTCCCAAATTTCATTCACCACTTATCGATTTTACCAAATACACCAGTCAGTGTAGGAGAAGGTATCTTCATTTGTGAGGCTAAGCATTCTTTGACAAAAGAAGAATGGAATCAGTTTAATTACTTATTTGGAAAAATTGCTCTAATCCAAAGTGTAGAAACTCGTTTGATGGGTATTGCGGGGACCATTGCTGGATGTACACCGGCTTATGCGGCTATGTATCTGGAAGCTATGGCCGATGCTGCGGTTAAACATGGATTACCAAGACAAATCGCATACGATTTAAGTGCACAAGTTATGATTGGAACCGGAAAATTGTATTTGGTTACGAAAACACACCCAGGAGCAATGAAAGATGCAGTATGCTCGCCAGGAGGAACAACTATTAAAGGTGTATCCGCTCTTGAAAAAAATGGATTTAGAGGTACAATAATAAGTGCGATTGACGCAGTAGAAGGAGAATAAAAGTATGAAAAAATTTATGGAAGAATTTAAAGCCTTCGCGTTACGTGGTAACGTCGTAGACTTAGCTATCGGTGTTTTAATTGGGGGAGCTTTTGGTGCATTAGTAGGAGCTTTAACAGATGACTTCATCACACCTATTTTAAATTGTATTGGTGGTGGAGCTGACTTAGGATGGTCTATTCATCTAGTAGGTGACCAATACTTATTAGTTGGACACTTTGTTTCTGCTATTATCAATTTTATTATTTATGCATTCGTAATCTTCATGATCATGAAATCAATGAACAAATTAGCTACTTTAGGTAAAAAAGAAGAAGAAGCTGCACCAGAACCAGAACCAGCACCAGATCCAAACGTTGTATTATTAACTGAAATTCGTGATTTATTAAAAAATAAATAATACGTATCGATGAGCTACCTGAAAGGGTAGCTTTTTTATTTGGGCTAAAAAAAGACCCAGAACCGAAGTTCTGAGTCAAGGCTTTTAAAATTATTCTCCTAAATCTTCTCCGTTAGAAGCTGTAACTCTCTTATACCATTCGAAAGAGTCTTTTTTGCTACGTACTAATGTTCCAGATCCATCGTTGTTTCTGTCTACATAAATGAATCCATAACGTTTTTTCATTTCACCAGTTGTGAAAGATACGCAGTCGATGCATCCCCATGGAGTGTATCCCATTAGATCAACACCGTCTTCTTCAACTGCAGCTTTCATAGCTTTGATGTGAGCACGTAAGTAGTCGATACGATATGGGTCGTGGCAAGATCCGTCTTCTTCTTTAACGTCGATAGCTCCGAATCCGTTTTCTACGATGAATAGAGGAATTTCATATCTTTCGTAGAATGCATTTAATGCATAACGTAATCCTTCTGGGTCAATTGACCATCCCCAGTCAGAAACTTTGATGTATGGGTTAGCTACTGAGTTTGGAGCAGATCCGTCTAATGCTTTAGAAACGTCTTTAGTCACTGTTGAATCTAAAGTGTTAGTCATGTAGTAAGAGAATCCTAAGTAATCTACTGTACCTTCAGCTAATGCAGCGATATCTTCTTCAGTAATGTCTAAATTCCAACCTTTCTTTTCGAACATCTTCCATGCGTATGAAGGAATGTGTCCACGGATTTGAGTATCAGACCAGAAATATCTTTGGTGCATTTCTCTTTGTGCTAATGTTTGGTCTTCTGGACGGCATGAGAATGGATAGTAAGGAACCATTGCGATCATGTTACCGATTAAGAAATCAGGGTTGATTTCGTGACCGATCTTAACTGCTTTTGCAGAAGCGATTAATTCATAAATACCACATTGGTACATTGCTTTTTCTTTGTCTTCGTATTTGCTGAATAATACACCTGAGTTTGTCCAACCGAAGATGTCGTTGTTAACGTTCATTTGGTTGTTGATTTCGTTGAAAGTCATCCAATATTTAACTTTGTTTTTGTAACGTTTGAAACATACTTCAGCGTATTTTGTAAAGAATCCGATAGTCTTGCGGTTTAAGAATCCACCATATTCTTTAGCTAAGTGGTAAGGCATTTCGAAGTGAGATAATGTGATAACTGGTTCAATTCCATATTTTAATAATTCATCGAATACATCATCATAGAATTGTAATCCTTCTTCGTTTGGTTCTTCTTCGTCTCCTAATGGGAAAATACGTGTCCATGCGATTGAAGTACGGAAACATTTGAATCCTAATTCAGCGAACATAGCGATATCTTCTTTGTAGTGTCCATAGAAATCGATACCTACATGGTTAGGATAGTATTTTCCTTCTTCTACACCATCAGTAATAACACGTGGAATTGTGTGAGTACCAGCAGTCATTACGTCAGCTACAGATAATCCTTTTGAAGTATTTAATACTCCACCTTCAAATTGGTGCGCAGCTAAAGCTCCACCCCATAAAAAATCTTTGCTTAAAGCCATTTATAAAAATCCTCCTATAAGTTATCTTTATTTTAACAGATATTTGATTAAATGTTTATTATTTTGGATGCGCTTACATAAAAAAGTGATAATATGAACTCATGAATTATGTAATAAGCGATATACATGGTTGTAAACAGGAATTTGATGCCATGTTAAAGAAAATTAATTATACTCAAGAAGATACTTTGTATATCCTTGGAGATATCATAGATCGAGGGAAGGATGGCATTGCACTTTTAAAAGAGCTTATGTTTATGGATAATGTTATCCCAATTCTTGGAAATCATGAATTGTATGCGTACACCTTGTTAGAAAAATTGTATTTAATAGAAGAAGAGTATCGTAGCGATTTGATGGATCCTTCTTTTCTCAAAGAACTAGAATATTGGATGATGGATGGTGGAGATGTAACTATAGAATCTTTTAAAAAGCTAGATAAAGAATCAAAATGTATGATTATTGAATATCTAAAAGAGTTCTTATTGTGGGACATAGTGGAAACGAAAAACACTACGTTCTTATTAGTACATGCCGGTTTATCCAACTTCAGTCCCGAAAGAAGTCTGGATTCCTACACACCCGAAGAACTTGTCTATGAGAGATTTGATTATGAACAACCATTTTTTCCAGAATGGACCATCATAAGTGGACACACTCCGACCATGCTGCTTCAACCAGAAAGACCAGCTAAAATATTTAAATACAAAAATCATAGAGTAATAGATTGCGGCTGTGTTTTTGGAGGAAGACTGGCATGTCTTTGTCTGGATACGATGGAAGAATACTATGTTGATTCTATGCAAGGAAAAAATTTTGAAGAGATTCTCTAAAAGAATATATGAATCTAATATAAATAAGTGTTATACTGTTACTGTTTTTAAATCTTAGGAGGAAGCTTATGAAAATCGATACAAAGTGTTTATACGAAGGATATACACCAGCAAATGGGGAACCAAGAGCAATCCCTATTGTTCAAAGTACAACTTTTAAATATGAATCAAGTGATGCGATGGGAGCATTATTTGACTTAGAAGCCGAAGGATATTTCTACTCTCGTTTGGCAAACCCAACATGCGATATGGTCGCAAAACGTATTACTGCCTTAGAAGGTGGATACGCTGGTATGTTAACTAGTTCAGGACAAGCCGCAAACTTCTTTGCGGTATTCAACATCTGTGAAGCAGGGGACCACTTTATCGCAAGTTCTGCTATCTATGGAGGAACTTATAACTTATTTGGAACTACATTTAAGAAAATGGGAATTGAATGTACATTCGTGGATCCAGAAGTAACGGAAGAAGAATTACAAGCTGCATTCCGTCCAAACACAAAATGTGTATTTGGGGAAACAATCACAAACCCAACTGTTCAAATTTTTGATATTGAAATGTTTGCTCGTGTTGCACACAAAAATGGTGTTCCACTAATCATGGATAACACATTCGCTACACCAATCAACTGTCGTCCTATTGAATGGGGATGCGATATTGTAACACACTCTACAACAAAATATATTGATGGACACGCAAGCAGCATCGGTGGATGTATCGTAGACAGCGGTAACTTTGACTGGGATGCTCACGCTGAAAAATTCCCTGGATTAACAACACCAGATGAAAGTTATCACGGAATTATTTATACAAAGAAATTTGGAAAAGCAGCTTATATCACAAAAGCCACTTCTCAATTAATGCGTGACTTTGGATGTTCACAATCTCCACAAAGTGCTTACTACTTAAGTTTAGGATTGGAATCTTTAGCCGTTCGTATGGAACGTCACTGTAAAAACGCCTTAGCAGTAGCTAAATATTTACAAGGACACGATAAAGTGGAATGGGTTAAATATGCTGATCTTGAAGGAGACAAATACCACGAAGCAGCTAAGAAATATTGTCCAAATGGTACATGTGGTGTTATCGCCTTTGCGATTAAAGGAGATCGTAAAGATGCTGTAACATTTATGGATTCTTTAAAATTAATTAGCGTCATTACCCACGTAGCCGATGCAAAATCTTGTATCGAACACCCAGCCAGCCACACACATCGTCAATTAACAGACGAAGAATTGTTACAAGCTGGAGTGGATCCAAAATTAATCCGTTTAAGTATTGGTATCGAAAATGTTGACGATTTAATCGCTGACTTAGAACAAGCTTTACAAAATATCTAATGATTAGAAAGAGACGCGTTCTCTTTCTTTTCTTTTACATATTTAAAATAGATGGTATAATATTTCCACGAGTTTTTAATTCATACAAAAAGAGAGGGAATTATTATGCCTATTAATATACCTAACGAATTACCCGCAAAAGATATATTAGAATCGGAAAAAATCTTTGCGATTGAAGATGCGAGTGCGACAAAACAGCACATTCGTCCTTTGGAAGTCGTTATTTTAAACTTAATGCCAAAGAAAATTGAAACAGAAACCCAAATTCTTCGTTTGATCAGCAAGAGTCCTTTACAGGTAAAAATTGACTTCATGAAAATCGAATCACACATTTCAAAAAATACCAGTCAGGACCACCTGGTAAAGTTCTATACGGATTTTTCCGAATTAAAAGAAAACTTCTACGATGCGATGATCATTACAGGAGCTCCTGTAGAAAATATGGAATTTGAAGAAGTGGACTATTGGAAAGAATTGGAAGAAATCATGACATGGTCCAAAACACATGTCTTTAGTACAATGCACATTTGCTGGGGAGCACAAGCCGGATTGTACTATCACTATGGCATTCATAAACAACAATTATCAGAAAAGAAATTTGGAATCTTCCCATGTGACTTATTAGATGAGTACGATTTCTTAACCAATGGATTTGATGAAATTCACAACACACCACACTCTCGTCACACAACGATCGATGAAGAAGCTTTAAAACAATGTAAAAAGCTGGTTGTGTTATCCAGTGGAAAAGATGTAGGAAGCAATATCATCGTTACCAAGGATTATCGTCAAATTTTTGTGACAGGACACTTTGAATATGGTGTAGAAACCTTAAGTCAGGAATATTGGAGAGATGTAAATGCCAATAAGCCAATCCATATTCCAGAACACTATTTTCCAAACGATGACCCAAATCAAAGACCTGTTCTAACTTGGCGAAGTCACGCTAATCTTTTATATCGTAACTGGTTAAATTATGTATACCAAATGGTACCTTATGAAATTGAAAAGATCCTTGATTTAGAACCTATTGGAAAAGGTAAAAAAGACGATCACGGATATTCAAAAGCATTTATCAAATAAAACTGTCTTGGGACAGTTTTTTTTAAGGAGTATTATGAAAAGCAGTAAAGATAAACAGATTGATATGTTGCATGGATCAATCTGGGATAAATTATTATTATTTGCCTTACCTTTAGCTCTTAGCAGCATCATTCAGCAACTATTTAATTCTGCCGATGTAGCAGTAGCTGGAAGATTTGCCGGAAGTTTAGCTTTAGCTGCTGTAGGAGCTAATTCCTCAGTAATCAATCTATTAGTCAATTTATTTGTTGGTCTCTCTGTTGGAGCAAATGTTGTGATTGCTCGCTATATCGGACAGGGAAATATGAAAAAAGCAAGTGATGCCGTGCATACATCTATATTGGTTGCCATCCTAAGTGGTTTTATTCTGATGGGCATTGGTTTGATCTTTGCCAGTCCTATATTAGAATGGATGTCTACACCTGAAGATATATTACCTCTGGCCGTGTTATATCTAAAAATATACTTCTGTGGAATGCCATT
Organism: Bacillota bacterium; assembly: GCA_018065105.1. Taxonomy (GTDB): domain Bacteria; phylum Bacillota_I; class Bacilli_A; order Erysipelotrichales; family Erysipelotrichaceae; genus Floccifex. Next base: position 13,437 of record JAGHTX010000134.1, on the reverse strand, counting down.
TATCATGTTGTATAACTTTACTTCGGCAATTCTAAGAAGTCAGGGAGATACCAAACGACCACTATATGCCCTAATCTTATCTGGAATTGTTAATGTTCTATTGAACTTGTTTTTCGTAGTAGAACTACATATGAGTGTGGAAGGGGTAGCGATTGCCACCGTGGTTTCCAATATCATTAGTTCCATGATTTTATTGATTTACTTAATAAAGAAATCGGGCCCATTACAAGTACACATTCAGAAAATCCATTTGCATCCATACATCTTAAAACAAATGGCAAGTATTGGAGTACCTGCCGGCTTACAGGGAATGGTCTTTAGTATCTCAAATGTCATGGTACAAACAACTACGAATGGACTAGGTTCCATTGCGGTAGCGGCTAGCAGTGCGGCCTTAAACTACGAATATTTTGCCTACTTTATTCTGAGTGCCTTTACTCAAAGTGCGGTTACTTTTGTTGGACAGAATTATGGAGCTGGAAACTATGAACGATGCCGTAAAATTACCAGAACGGTTCTACTCTTAGGTATGTTTTGTACCCAATTCGTGAGTATCTTGTTTATTCTATTTAAAGAGCCATTGATTTCTATTTTTACAACCGATCCAAAAGTAATAGAGGTCGCTTACATTCGTTTGGTTACGATTGTTGCCTTAGAATTTTTAAATGCGCATACAGATATTCTTTCGGGTGCCTTAAGAGGTTTAGGACATTCCAGTGCACCAGCCATTGTTTGCATCTTAGGAATCTGCGGAGTGCGTATTGGATACATTTTATTTATTTATCCAATGGTAAAAACATTCCAGTTTTTGATGTATGTATATCCTATTAGCTGGATCATTACCGCTATTGCTTTATCCATCACTTATTTTTCCATTCGAAAAAAGGTCTACAAAATGTAAAAAGAGGAAATTTTATTCCTCTTTTCTTATTTCCATTTGTTTTTTGACTTTTGTACAACCAGTTTGTTGACTTCCATCCATTGATCGTAATCCATTTCACCAAAGGAATTGATAAAGTCTCTGCGTTTTTGATCCAGTTCGATCCACTCATCCTGAGTTAGCGGTGTGTAGTCACTGAAGAGGGCAAAAACATTGATCATGTGGAATGGGGTAGTTGTCATTTCATCACGGGCATTTCTTCTTTCTTTACTTGCAGCACGATTAATAAAGTCATTCATCATATATTCATCGTATGTATTGTGAAGATGTCCATACAACATGTAGTATTCGGGTTTTCCATCTTCGGTTGTGTTAAATTGATGATTATAAAAGGGAATGGGATAATGGGATAGAATCACTTTTCTATTACCATCCACATCTTCTGCATAATTTAGGATTTCTTCAAAACGTTCATCGACAAAATCGGGATCATCTAAGTAAAAATAGTCGTGATTTCCCTCGATAAGTGTTATTTTTCCATTTAATTGATTTAAGATATTCCACGTTTCGATTCCTTTTGCCCAGGAAAAATCACCTAGGATATAGACTTCATCGTTGTTTGTCACTCGTTTGTTCCATTGTTCGATCATGTATTGGTCCATCTGGTACACATTTTCAAACCCTCTCTGGTCAACTTCACAGATTCGAGAATGGGTAAAATGATTATCTGAAATATAGTAGCGCATAGTTTCACCTCGTATATCATTATACGCGTATTTAAAGAAAAGCCAAAAATAATCAAATGATTTATCTGACACTTTTATTTTTAATGTATTTTTTGTAAAATAATAGATGCAGTAGTATGTAGTTTATTATAAGGGAGATCAAAAACTATGGATTATTCAAAAATTGCATTAGAAAAACACAAAGAATGGGCTGGAAAATTAGATATTCAATCGAAAGCGCCTATTAAAACAAGAGATGATTTATCAACAGCGTACACACCTGGTGTAGCAGCTCCATGCCTTGAAATCCAAAAGGATCCAAAGATGAGTTATGTTTACACAGGTAGACAAAACCTTGTAGCTGTAATTACAGATGGTTCAGCCGTATTAGGATTGGGAAATATCGGTGCTGAAGCTGGTATGCCAGTTATGGAAGGTAAATGTGCTTTATTTAAATCTTTAGCGAATGTGGATGCATTCCCAATTTGTTTAAATACACAAGATACAGATGAATTAGTAAAAATCATCGCAGCTATGGAACCTACTTTTGGTGGTATCAATCTAGAAGATATCGCAGCTCCTCGTTGCTTTGAAATCGAACAACGTTTACAAGAAATCATGGACATTCCAGTATTCCACGATGACCAACACGGTACAGCTATCGTTGTATGTTCTGCATTAGTAAACGCATTAAAATTAACTAAAAAAGAAAATCCAACAATCGTTATTAACGGTGCAGGTGCTGCTGGATGCGCCATCGCTACATTAATTTTAAAATTAAAATTAGGTAACGTTATTATGTGTGACAGCAAGGGTATCGTTTCTAAAGATCGTACTGACTTAACAAGTGGTAAATTAGCGTTAGTTGAAGTAACTAACTTAGAAAACAAAACTGGTAAATTAGCCGATGCGATGAATGGTGCCGATGTTTTCATTGGTGTATCAAAAGCGAACACTGTTTCTAAAGAAATGGTTAAATCAATGAATGAAAAACCAATCATCTTAGCTATGGCAAACCCTGTTCCAGAAATTCTACCAACAGATGCAATCGAAGCGGGAGCTTACATCGTTGGTACAGGACGTTCAGACTTCGCAAACCAAATCAATAACGTATTATGCTTCCCTGGAATTTTCAAAGGAGCTTTACAAGCACAAGCTACTTGCATCAACGATGCCATGAAAGAAGCAGCTGTATATGCGATTGCTAACTTAATTCCAGAAGAAGAATTACGTCCAGACTATGTTATCGTATCTGCATTACAAGAAGGTGTTGCAGATGTAGTAGCAGCCGCAGTTAAACAAGCAGCCATCGATAGTGATGTTGTAAGAAAGTGGGACTAATTAGATGAAAGTCGGTATCGTTGCAGAAGGTGGAGGAACAAAGGCGGCTTATTCAGCTGGCGTATTAAAATGTTTTCTTGAACACGATATTCTTCTACCATATTGCGTAGGAATATCGGCTGCATCGGAATTGTTACTTCCATATGCTTCTAGACAGGCAGAAAGACTCTATGTCACAGGTGTTGGAGCAACTTGTCAAAAGGATGTTGTAGGAATTCGTCCTTTCTTAAAAGAAGGCAATATTTTTGGATTGGATGCAACCGTAAATTATATTGAAGAACATGCGCCATTTGATTGGGAAACCTTCAATAAAACCACTACGGAAGTAAAGATTGGCTTATACAATATGGAAACCCACGAGGCGGAATATTATACCAATGAAGATTTAGATCCAGAATTTGAATTGGCAAAAGCCAGCTGTGCTTTACTAATTCTTTGTAGACCACGTACTTTCAAAAAGAAAAAATACATGGATGTTGGATTGATTGAAATGATCAGTATTGACCAGAGTATCAAAGATGGTTGTGATAAGCACATTGTAATTTCTACAAAAGAAGAAGGATACGTTCGTAAACCTGCGCCAAAATGGCAATTATGGTTAGCGAATCTTCTATATCACAATAAGACAATTACCGAAAATCTTCGTAGAAGACATGAACGTTATAACGAACAATGGGCTAAGGTTTCAGCTTTAGAAAAAGAAGGAAAAGCGCTTGTACTTCGTCCTCACAAGGATTTAGGTATTACTCGTTATACAACAGATGAAAAATTATTGGCTCCCTGGTTTCAATTGGGGTACGATGAAACGCTTGCTCGTTTAGATGAAATTAAAAAATTCTGTGAATTAGACTGAAATTAAATTTTCAGTCTTTTTTTCTTTGTGATAGAATAAAAGGGAAATAACAGATTAAGAAGTTTTACATCTGTACGTAACTATAAAAAGGATTTATGCAAGGAGGATTGAGAAGATGGCATTTATCTTAGAAAATGAATTTGTGAAATTAGAATGTGTTGAAAAAGGTGGAGAAATCAAACACTTAATCGACAAAGAAAAAGGAATTGAATTGATCTATCAAGGTGATGAAGGATGGTCAGGATCGAACCCAACTTTATTCCCAATGGTAGGTAGTACTTGGGATGGTGGAAAATATACAATCCACGATAAAGAATACAAGATGAAAAACCACGGTTTAATTCGTTACGCGACATTAAAAGGGGTTCAAAACGAAGACTCTTTAGTATTTACTTTAGAAGCTGAAGAAGCATCTATGGCACAATATCCATTTGATTTTAAATATGAAATCAAATATACATTGAATGGAAAGAAAGTTCACATCCAATATACAATCGATAATAGAAATGATGAAGTTATGCCATTCAGCTTTGGATTACACCCAGGTTTCAAAACAAACTCTAAAGAAGGGGAAAAATTTGAAGATTTCGTATTGTCTTACGAAAAAGAAGAAGTGGCTACACAATATGTATTTGATGCAGATTGCGTAAAACCTATTGAATATATCAAAACTCCATTAACAGATTGGAAATTATCTCGTGACGATATTAATAAATTCGCTACTATCGTTTATAAAGATTTCGAATCTACTTATGTTACATTATCAGTAAAAGGAGAAGACCGTGTTCGTGTACATTTCGAAGAATTCCCATTATTAGCTTTATGGTCATTCCCAGCTGTACCTTCAGAATTCATCTGTATTGAACCTTGGTATGGTCACTCTGACTGGACAAAAGAATACGATACATTCTATGATCGTGAAGGAACTACAAACCTTCCAGCTAGAGAAAAATTCACAATTGGTTACGACATCGAAATCATGTAATTTACCAATACTTTGTAGGAGAGCACAGTTTCTCCTACTTTTTTCTTTTTATCATTATTTTGTGATATGATATAACACGAGGTGAAATTATGAATTTTCTAGAAGAAGCTAAGAAATATGAAAAAGATTTTTTAGCCGATTTAAATTCTCTGGTCGAAGTGGAATCTACCAGGGACCTTACTACAAAAGAAGAAAATGCACCATTCGGTAAAAACTGTCGTGAAGTATTAACACGAATGTTAAATATGGGAGCTCGTGAAGGGTTCGAGACAAAAGATGTGGATGGTTATGCGGGTGTGATCAGTTATGGTAAAGGAGAAGAAACCTTTGGAGTACTTGGTCATTTAGACATTGTCCCATTGGGAGAAGATTGGACAAAGAATCCATTGAAAGTTACCCAAAGCCAAGGTTATATCTTTGGACGAGGGGTAATGGATGATAAAGGCCCAACCATAGCCGCCTTCTACGCTTTAAAAATGATCAAAGATTTGAACATTCCTTTAAAGAAACGTGTTATGTTGATCAGCGGGTGTGATGAAGAATCTGGCATGGAATGCATGAACTATTATAAGAAACACGAAGAAATTCCACAAATGGGATTCGTACCCGATGCGATGTGGCCGGTTCTTTATGGAGAAAAGGGATTACTTTTAGTTCAACTACGTTCCCAGGATAAAACGGTTATAAAAAAACTAAAAGCTGGTTCTAGGCCAAATATTGTGATTGGAAAAGCAGATGCTTATGTGGAATCTATCAGCGATTGTCAAAGAACGCTCTTTGATTTCTTCTTAAGAGCCAATCAATTAAAGGGTTCGATTCAAGAAGAAGATGGAATGATTCGACTTCATATTGATGGACAATCGGCGCATGGTGCCTGGCCATATTTAGGAAACAATGCGGCTTTGCACTTATTAAACTTTATTGGCTCAGCATATAATGATACTTTGGCAAAAGACTTGTATGAAATGTTAAAAGACTGGATGGGAAAACCGGTGGATATCTTCGTGGAAGGAGAATATATGTCCTTCTTAACGATGAATACAGGTATTGTTGATATAGAAAATAACGAAACAAATGTGACTTTAGATATTCGTTATCCAAACGATACAAACGAAAAAGAATTGATGGCTAAATTTGAATCCTATGTACAGAAAATCGAATCGAATATTGAACCTGTAATGGTTGGTCATTCCGAGTCATTATTTGTAGATCCGAATTCAAAACTTGTGCAGGATTTGGCTGCAATATATAGAAAATATACAAAGGATAGCTTTCATGGACCTCAAACCATTGGTGGGGGAACATACGCTAGGCACTTTAAAAACTTTGTTTCCTATGGACCAGAAAAACCATGGGAAATTCCAGATATAGATGAAAAGGTAGGAGGTTGTCACCAGGCAGACGAAGGTATTAAATTGGCGACTTTAATCGAGTCGATTGCGATTTATGCCGATGCGATCGTGACATTGTGTTCGTAATATGAGAATGAGAAAAATCAAATGGGCGGTTGATTATTTAGACCACGCCCAATCATTAGTACAACCAGAAGATCATAAAGGAAATTGGAAAGAATTTTTAGAATGTGATACACTTCATGTGGAAATTGGATGTGGGAAAGGAAATTATTCTTTAGGAATGTCCAATTTATATCCTGAACATGGTTTTATCGCTGTTGAAAAAAATGAGAGCGCAGCTGGTATTGCTGCAAAAAAATATGACGATGAAGAACATGGTCATTTATGCTTAATTCATAAAGATGCTGCCAATATTGAAGAATGGTTTGATGAAAAAGAAGTGGATATCATTCACTTGAACTTTTCGGATCCATGGCCTAAAAAACGTTATTCCAAAAGACGTTTATCTTCGGCTTCTTTTTTAGAACAATATAAAAGAATCCTAAAAGAAGATGGACAAATCCAAATGAAAACAGACAATTCCAGTTTGATTGAATACTCGTTATTGGAATTTTTAAATCATGGATTTAAACTTTTAGAAGTTAGTGTGGATTATCGTAGAGAAGAGCATAAAGAAGATGTATTAACAGAATATGAAGAAAAATTTGTATCTCTAGGACAACCAATTTATCGTGCTGTTTTTGCGATTGCCCAAACAGAAGACAAAGAATAAAAGAATCCATCTAAATTTATAAAATTTTATATAAAATGATATGAATTTAGGTGTACAATTAAAGATACTAGGGATGTCCTAGATGACTATGAATTAGAGATGGAAAAATCTTTTCCTCGACAAAAAAGTTACTTAAAAATAAAGGAGGAAGTAAGTAATGGCTGTATTTAAGGATTTAATGAACGCTATTTTCAACGAAGAAGTAGATAGCGATGAAGAATTAGAAGAAATTGAAGAATATGAAGAACCAGAAGTGGTTGCACCAAAGCCAGTTGTAGTAGAAGAACCTGTTGTTATTTCTAAACCAGTACAACCAGTGCAAGACGATCAATTTGCACACCCAACACCAACACCAATCAAAACAGAAACAAAACCTGCAAGCAATTTTGTGGAAATTAATATTGATGATGCTCCTAGAGCTCCTAAAGCTAAAAAATCAAAGAAAGTTGGAAAAGCAATTGCTCGTGCACAACAACAAGAAGCAATCGATTATACACCAATCATTTCTCCAATTTTTGGGAATACAGAAGAAAGTAAAAAAGAATTCGATAAGGTTCACAATGCGATCGATTTAAAGAAACCTGTTGAAGAAGAAGCTTTCACAACTATTATCTCTCCAATGTATGGAAAAAACTTGCCTAAGGCTAAAAGAGTGATTCCTACAATGGATGTAGAAGTAGATTTATCATTAGATGAAATGTTAGAAGAAAGTAAAGAAGAAAAAATTTCTCAAGAAAGCCTATTTGGAAAAAAATAGAAAGAAGTGAATAGTAATGGCAACACATTTTATCGGAATTAAAGGTACTGGAATGGCAGCCTTGGCATGTATTTTACATGACCAGAATGTTGAAGTTACTGGAAGTGACATTCCAAAGTACATTTTTACACAAGATGGATTGGTAGAAAGAAATATTCCTTTCACAACATTTGATGCCAAAAACATTAAAGATGGAGATACCGTTATCGTTGGTTTAGCTTTCGATAAAAATCATCCAGAAGTTAAAGCGGCTTATGAAAACGAAACTTGTCAAGTATATCGTTATAACGAATACTTAGGTAAATTATTGGAAGATTATACTTCTATCTGTGTCGCTGGTACACATGGAAAATCTACGACAACAGGATTGATTTCCAACGTATTAAAACTTCAAAATCAAACAGCTTATTTAATTGGAGATGGACATGGAGCAATGCCAGAAGAAGCGAAAAACTTCGTTTTAGAATCCTGTGAGTTTAAGCGTCACTTCTTGGCATATCACCCAGATTATGCGATTATCACTAATGTTGAATTAGATCATATCGATTACTACAAAGATATGGATGATTATGTATTGGCATTCCAACAATTTGCACACCAAATTAAAAAGGGAGCCGTAATCTTTGGAGATGATCCTCATCTTAAAACATTAGATTATAAAGTACCATTTGTAACATATGGTATGGAAGATGGAAACGATTACCAAGCCAAGAATAGAGAACAGGGAGACTTTGGAATGAAGTTCGATGTTTTCTATAAAGGAAAATTCTTAAGCCATGTTGAATTACCAGAAGTTGGTGATCCATTTATGCAGGATGCCCTTGGAACATTCGCCTTTGCACACATGATGGGTATGGATCCAAAAGATATCGTTTATGGATTACAAGGATACAAAGGAATTGCTCGTCGTTTCGTTATTGAAGAAGTAAAGGATAGCGTATTGATTGATGACTATGCACATCACCCAACCGCAATTCGTTATATGATCGATTCCGCAAGAAAAAAATATCCTGGTAAGAAAGTAGTCGCTTTATATAAGCCAGATAGATATTCACGTCTTCAAGCGTTCTTGAAAGATTTCGCCAGTGCGATGAATACGGCAGATAAAGTATGTTTATGCGACTTTCCAAAGAATGCAGTACGTGAAGATGAAACGATTACCGTAACCATTCAGGACTTAATGGATTTATGTCCAGGAGCTTCCTTATTGGATATCGATGATGCATCGGCAGAATATTTAAATACATTAACACCGGCTGTATTTGTGTTTATGTCTAGTAAAGATATCTATTTATTAAAGGATAAATTAAAGAAATTAATCGAAGAAGCTTAGACTTCTTCTTTTATTTTCCTTTTATTTTGAAATCGCTTACATTTTTCTGCCTTTTAGCCTATATCTGTTTGAAAATTTCTTACATTTAATGTTATACTTAAGTTGAGGTGATTATAAATGACTGTAGATGTATTTTTCGGAACTATCGCAAAGGTAGCAGGCTGGTTCTTACCGGTTGTAGGAGTAATTGTATTGGCGTATTTAGCTTTAGTGTTTAAGCATTTAGCTGAAACTCTAAAGACTTTAAATAAGACATTGGATGATGTGGATCTTCAAGTTCGTAAGTTGGATACTCCATTGAATACAGTTGAAGATTTATGCCACACAGTAGATGATGTACACCACTCTGCAAAGGACGCAGCCAATAAAGCATCACAAGTTATTAACGATAATAAGGCCACAGTGATTAACTGGGTAATGGATAAAAAAGATTTAGTCATGGATATGGTTAAACAAAATGAGACAGCTGCTGATGTTGTTGTTCAACCCCTTGATTTGGAGGATGAAGAATAATGGAAAAGAAACATTTTATTGATGAATGGGAAGATGAATCCATTGAAATATTAGATGGAATGGAAGAAAAAGGAAATTCGAAGAACGAGAAAATCATATCGGATGCCAAAGAAAAAATCTCTACATTATTCGCAAACGCTAAACAATGGGTAGAAACAAATGCGAATGAAGAAAAAGTAAAAGAAAATCTAACAAAAACAAAAGAAGAAGCTGGAAAGATTATTGATGTGACTCGTGAAAAGGTTATTGAAATTAGTGAAAATGACAACTTCAAGAGTACCGTAAGCAGCGGAAAAGCATTTCTTCACAGTGCTGGATCTTTACTAAATGATGGATTAAAAGCCAGTCGTAAACAATTAGAAAAGAACGATTCTATCAAAGCTGTATTTGATAAAGCAGATGAAAAAATCGATGAGTTAAAGAAATCGGAAGACTTAAAACGAGCTGTTGATAAAGCCGAAGAGACCGCAAAAAAAGTTGGGGACTCTGTATTCACAGGTGTAAAGAAATTTTTTGAAGAAGATATCGAGGAAGAATAATGAAAAGAATCACAATTTATGACGTTGCCAAAGAAGCAGACGTATCCCTAGCCACTGTAAGCCGTGTTATTAACGATAGTAGTGTTGTAAGAGAAGATACTCGTATCCGTGTACAACAAGCGATTGAAAAACTTGGGTATAAACCAAATGCGATTGCCCAAGGTTTAGCTTTATCAAAAACAACAACCATTTCCATTGTTATGAGTGAAAAACTATTTGGATACAATGGAAAAATCTTAAACGGATTAATGGATGTTGCTAAAATTTATAACTACAACATTATGTTCCACACAACTTCTCGTGGAATCACTCGTATGCAGGATGTCATCGAATCCATTATTAAAACACGTACCGATGGAGTTATTTTATTCAATGATAACTTTTCGGAAGATGAATTGGAAGTATTGCAAGAATATCAAATTCCAATGGTAGTTGTTGGAAGCAAGATTGGTGATACAAAACTAGAAAATGTAGGAAATACTTACGTAGACTTTGAAAAAATGGCTTACGATTTAGTAAATTCTTACTTCGAAAAAGGTGTAGAAGATATTACTTTATTAGAAGATCGCCTAAACGCATCCATGTTAGCCGAACTTAAAAAAGGTGTGGACAAAGCATTTGCGGAAAGAGGCAAAGTGTTTACCCAATATGTTCCTTACGATGAATCATTCAAATCTTCTTATGTATTCTTAACAGAACATTTTAAGAAACACGCTCCAAGTAAATTGGTCATTGCATCACGTGATTCACAAGCTTATGCGGTATTAAATGCCTGTCAAGAAGCTGGATATAAGATTCCTGAAGATATTGAATTGGTTTGTGTCAACAACAATAAATACTTAACTATGACTAAACCACATATTTCTGCATACAACATTCCAGAATATGATATCGGTGCTGTATCTATGCGTTTACTAACAAAGATGTTGGTACACGATCCTTCAATAAAGGATAATATCAGCATTGAAATGGGATATTCATTTATTCCTAGAGGAACTACAAAATAGAACTTGAGAAATCAAGTTCTTTTCTTTTCTAACGTTGCAAAAAGAATAGTTTATGGTATATTACAGTCATGGAAATTGTAATCACAAATCAAGCGAAAGACAAATCTATTTATCGCTATAAAAAAGAGTATTATAAAATATTGGAAAAAGCCTGTGATGTATTGGATCGTCATCAGGAATTTGTGTGTTCAGTGATCTTTGTGACACCGGAACAAATTCACGAAATCAATCGTGATTATCGTGGCATCGATCGTCCAACCGATGTTATTAGTTTTGCCCTTATGGATGACATGAGCAACGTTATTTTAGAAGAGGAAGAATGTGAGCTAGGAGATATTTTTATTAACGTGCAAGCCATTCGTGATCAGGCAAAAGAATATGGACACTCCATTAAAAGAGAAGCTTGTTTCTTATTCTGTCATGGATTGTTACATCTAATGGGATACGATCACATGGTGGAAGAAGAAGAAAAAGTTATGTTTGCTCTACAAGATCAAATCTTAGAAGGTATTGTATCTCGTAAAGTAAAATAAAAATTATAGGAAGGAAAAATGTATGAGCTATAAATCAGGATTTATTGCCATTGTTGGTCGACCAAATGCTGGAAAGAGTACAATGATGAATGCTCTTTTAGGCGAAAAGGTTGCGATTATGTCAGATAAACCAAATACAACACGAAACAATATTGCGGGAATTCTTACGACAGAAGATACTCAATATGTTTTTGTAGATACCCCAGGAATTCACAAACCCCAACAGGAATTAGGGCGTATCTTAAATAAAAATGCCTATACAGCGATGGAAGACTGTGATGTAATCGCATGGATCGTCGATGGGAGCCAAACCTTTGGTAGTGGAGACGAATTTATTTTGAATCGAATTAAGGAACTTCACAAACCGACTATTTTATTGGTAAATAAAGTAGACCAGATGAGTAAAGACAAATTAATGAAAGTATTACTTTCTTGGACAGAAAAATACAAATTTGATGATGTAGTTCCACTAAGTGCTTTAAAGAGAAAGAATTTAGATGAAGTACTACACGTATTCCGCGAGTATTTATACGAAGGGGAAGCCATGTATCCAGAAGAAATGATTAGTGATCATGACGAAAACTTCCAGATCTGTGAGATTATTCGTGAAAAGATCTTATTTAGAACACACGATGAAATTCCTCACAGTATTGCGGTTTTATTAGAAAAGAAAGAAGAAACTGAGAAAGAAATGATTCTTTCGGTTTTAATTATTGTTGACCGAAAAAGCCAAAAAGGAATTATTCTTGGAAAACAGGGACAAATGATTCATTCCATTCGTATTGCTGCCCAAACCGAATTGAAAAAGAAATTTGGTAAGCCAGTACATTTAGATATGTATGTGCGTGTTGAAAAAGACTGGCGAAATCATGCACAAAAAATCAAAGAATTTGGATTGGATGAATTAAATGACGAGTAAGGAAGTCAGTGCTCTTGTTCTGGATTGCGAAGAATATAAAGAAAAAGATGCATTGGTGACCTTATTAATTGAAGATGAACTTGTTATGGCCTATGCCAAAGGAGTAGGGAAACTCACATCAAAAAACCGTATCCTTACACAGCCTTTTTCTTCTATTAAGGTATTCTTAGATCAAAAAGAAAATCGTATGCCTTTAATTCTTCATGGACATGTTGAAAAATTCTATTTTCGTATTCAGGAAAATTTGGTTGCCCAAAGCGTTTGTTTTGTTCTACGAGATTGCATCAAAAGAAGCCATACAACCTTAGGCGTATCTTCTTTATTGGAAAGTGTCTGGGAAGCATTTCAAACCGGTGAAGCAAATGTATACACCAAAGCGTGTCTTTGTATGAAGCAACTATTAGAAAATGAAGGAATTGGTTTATATGTAGATGGTTGTGTCAATTGTTCTCGAAAGAATCACATTGAAACCATTTCGTTAAAGGATGGTGGCTTTCTTTGCAGCGAATGCAATGCCAATTTCTATCCCAAGCGTTCAAAACAGGAATTGATCCAATATTATTCCTTAATGCGCGTAAAAGAAGATAAATTTGAATTATTTAATGAGACATACCTCTTTGGTATGGATGACTTTCTATTTTTAGGAAACTGGTACGAGCATTATGCTTCCACCTCTTTACTCAGTCTTAGACTGTTAAAATCGATTAAAGGTTTTGAATAAGAACGAAATTTTTCGTTCTTTTTTTTATTTTGTTCTTAAAAAAGTGATTTTTTTTCGTATATATACATGAAGCCTTATACAATGGAGGATTTTATGAAACATATACGAGCCCCATAATATCTGATTTCTACATAAAATAAGAAAAGAAGGAGATATTATGAAAAAAAGAATTTTAAACATTTTAAAAAGTGCTTTATTTAGTAC
>JAGHTX010000161.1 GCA_018065105.1 Bacillota bacterium | reverse complement strand
GCGTGTTGGATATATTGGTCAACGAATCCACCTTTAAGGGAAGTGTGACCTTTCTTTTCATCGTAAAGAATGGCTAATAGTTCCACTGCTTCTTTTACACTGACTCTTGAAGTGTTGATCATGATATTGTAATTTGCTGCATTTCCCCAATCGCGGTTTGTATAGAATTGGTAGAATTTAGCACGTTTTTCATCGTGATCGATTAATCTTTTTCTTGTTTTCTTATCCGATGCACCAGTGGCTTCAATTGACCAACGTACTCGATCTTCGAAGTTACTATATACGAATACCGAAATAAGATTCGGATTGTCTTCTAAAATATAGTCCGCACAACGTCCAACAATTACCGCATCTTCACGATAAGAGATTTCACGGATTAACTCAGATGCTTTTTCAAATACATCTGTATTGATAGATAATTCTGCCATACGACCAAATCCGAAGAATCCTTTTGATTCAATATTGTATAAACCTAAATCATTAACGTTCTTATCATCAAAGAATTCAGGACTGATATTCATCATGTTTGCGATTACACCCATGATTTTCTTATTGTAGTAACCAATGTCTAGATATTCGGCAAGCATACGACCAATTTCTTGCCCTTGAGATCCATATTGTCTGGAAATTGTAATAATTGTATGTTGATTATTCATAATGAAACCCTCTGACTATATTTTATCGTAAAAACTCATGAAATTAAAGTTCTAAATCAATCCATTTTTTTAGATGGAATGAATAAATTGAGGTCTGAATAGAGGCATCTGGATACATTTTTTGAATAGATTCTTTATACATATTTAATTGACTAGCATAGGTATCAATATATTCCTGATCTTGATCTAATCCATCGGTTTTAAAATCACCGATGATAATGTTATTACCATCCCAACAGATAAAATCGATAAATCCATGATTTAGTGCATTGTCTTCTTGAACGATGTAGCTTAATTCGAATTTATGTTCTAAAGACATCCATTTTTGATAGTCAGTTGAATCGTTTAAAGATAGGAACTGATCCAAATCTGTCTTCGACATTGTATACCCTTGTTTTGCTGCATAATTTATAACTTCTTTTTCCTTATATGGGAAAGGAAGTTGTCCAGCCATTTCATGGAATAGGGTACCGCGAATGGTTGCCAAATTCTTTTGTAGAGAGAATTGTCTCCAGTTTAAATGAATCTTAGTACCAGAAGCGGTTTGTGAAAGAATTTCTACATCTTCTTTTTTGTATAAATCAAATTCCATTTGTGAGGAAGCTTTCTTTTTGACCGCGGGTCTTTCATATAAGCTCGCTTTTTCATATTGGATCATTTCGTTTCCAGTTGGATAAGTATGCAAGAACCAAGAAGTATAGCTTCTTCTTTTCAGTAAGGCTTTGTGATTTAATTCGCCATCAAAGTCTTCTCGTTTTGCGATTGTATCGACTAGAATTAATTCTTTTTCAGCTCGTGTTGTCGCAACATACAAGACACGCATTTCTTCACTTATTTCATCGTGGAAAAGTTTTGTGCGCATCGCAATATGAGAACGAGAGGTTCTCTTGATTTTCTTGTCTGGCGTTAATGATCCAAAGGAAATACCTAAATCTCCATCAATGATGACTGGAGAAGT
>JAGHTX010000190.1 GCA_018065105.1 Bacillota bacterium | reverse complement strand
GTTCCTAGTAAAGAAGAAGCTTTTCCAATACGTCCTCCTCTTTCCAGTAAATCTAAATGTTCAATCGAGAAGAAGACATACGTATTTTTTACCAAGCCAGGCACTTTTGCGCATAACTGTTCAAAGCTTAAACCTTGATCACGATAACGAGCTAAGGTAATGCACATCATTCCACATCCAATCGAACCATTTAAGCTATCAAATACTTCTACTTCTAGACCATCTACCGAATCCTTCCATAAACGTAAGGAATTATAGGTTCCCGATAATCCCGAAGACAACATGACACAAATGGCATGTGTATACCCATCGGCCTTGATTTTTTCCAAAGTATCCAACATGTCCTGTCCCGTTGGAGAAGCGGACTTAAGAACAACCTCTTGATCCAAAAGCTTATAAACATCTTGTACCGTAATATCTACACGATCATGATATGTATGATCCGGTGCCTGAATAATAATTGGAATCATACGAATATCGTATTGTTCCAAGAATGAATCTGGAATATCTGCACAAGAATCTGTCACAATACAAATTTTTTCTTTCATAAACTATCTCTCCCTATCTATTTTTCAAAGTCACGGCAATACAGGTTCCTTTTCCTACCTGACTTTCTACATTTATTTCACCTTTTAATAAATCTAAAATACGAGCCACCAGCGCAAGACCTAATCCATTTCCTTTTGTGGAACGCGAAGGATCTCCCTGGTAAAACTTATCAAACATATGCGCTTTGACTTCCTCACTCATTCCAATTCCTTCATCCTCAAACACAACCACAATGTCTTCTTCGTTTTGACGACAGGAAATAAAAATCTTTGAATGCGGATTGGAAAACTTAATCGCGTTGTTAAAGAGATTGATCCACACCTGTTTTAAAAGATCTTCATTGGAATAATAGGAAAGCTCGTCTAAATTCAATTCCAATTCGATATCTTTATCTTCCCATTCCTGCTGCATCAACAAGATTACATCTCGAATTTGCTCATCCAGAGAAAAAGTCGATAAATTGGAAATAATATTTTGCGTTTCTAAATTTTTTAAACTTAAGATACTGCTGGATAGATCTGACAAACGCTTCGATTCGGAAATAATGATCGAAGTATACAGTTCCCTGTCTTCTTCACTCAACGAATCGTATTGCAGCTGCTTGGCATATCCAACAATGGAATTGATTGGCGTTTTAAACTCATGCGAGAATTCATTAATAAAATCATCTCGAAGAATCTGGATAGAAGACAATTCATCCACCATCTTATTAAAGTTTAAGATCAATTCTTCCATATCGGTCTGATAAATAAAGTTCTTTTCACTAACCGGGATACGAACATGAAAGTTTCCCGTACTTACCTCTTTGGTTGCCTTGGTTACCTTACGAATCGAATCGGTCAGCATCGTACTAAATAATACCGATAAGATCCCTACTAATATCGTACTTGTCAAGATTGTTAATAAGACGACCCAGGGAACAAACTTGGTAATCTCAAAGAAGTGATTGATCACAATAAAGATAGAAAAACTGATCATCCCCGACAACATCAACAAGAAAAACATGTAGATGATCAAGGATAAACGCACACTACGAAACTTTATCATTTTTCTACCACCTTATAGCCTAACCCGCGTACGGTCACAATCTCAAAATCTTCGTTGTCTTTAAAACGATTCCGTAATCGATTGATATGCACGTCAATGGTATGCTCATCGCTGTCACTTAAATTCCAAACATTCTCCAACAATTTTCTTCGTGTGAATATTTTTCCTTTATACGACAATAAATAGAAAATCAATAAAAATTCATGTTTCGGAAGTTCTATGGTCTCATCTTTGGTGGTTACCGTAAATGTTTCATAATCCAGTACTGTGTTCTTGATGACCAGACGCTTTTCCGTAGAAATCTTAGCCCGACGAAGAAGTGCATGAATACGAAGAACCATTTCTTCCAGATCCACCGGTTTGACCATATAATCATCAATGCCTAATAAGAAGCCATGTTTCTTATCCGCTATGGTTTGTTTGGCCGTAATCATTAAGATGGGAATGGAATCATTCATCTTACGAACTTCTTTGGTAAAGTCAAAACCATTCATGACCGGCATCATAATATCGACAATCAATAGATCTATTTTTTCCTGATGCATAATGTCTAATCCGATCTTCCCATTTTGTGCCAAAAAGACTTCAAAGCCTTCTCGTCCCAAAACTGTCTTCATCAGATTTCTTGCGTTTTGTTCATCATCAACCACTAATACCTTAAACATAGACCCTCCCGACATAGTTTATCTTAGAAAAATAAACTGAATATCAATTTTTGTGATTTTCACAAAAGAAACGCTTGCGTACAACAAGCGTTTTTATTCTTACATAATTTCTTTATAAAAATGACCACGTGTATCAGTATCCGAATTAAACACACTCTCTTCCCATCCATCTAATTTGGCCTGGGCTAGAGAAATCACACGTTTCGCTTCTTCTTTGGATTCTGTGCTAAATTGAAGACGGAACGCTTCGACACCACGAATCGAGTTCATTTCATCCAATAAATTGAGTATCTTTCCATTCAAAATGGTCGTTGTACAATCGTCATGCGAAAGAATCGGGAACACATCTTTATCATCGTGTAGTTCGTATTTCTTTTTCTTACAAATACCACATTGATTCATCTTCTTTAATGGACAATACTTCGTAAATAATAATGGAGCACGACCATAGACGATCATTTCCAGACTTGGACTTCCCCCATTCTTTTCTTTATAGGCAGCCAATAAATCATCCAACTGATTCTTGTTGATCTCATACGATAAGGTTACTCGTCTGGCTCCTTGTTTATGAAGCTGATATACAGCTGTGGAGTTTACCACATTTAAAGAATAGTCACTCACAAAAGGATTGCTCTTTCGATAGCGATAGATACCACCATATCCACCAATCAACAATTCCCCTTCCATATCCTTATATTCATTTAAGTTTCTTCGAACCACATTCTGATAGTAAATATCCTGGATTCCCATTTCCTTACAAGCTTCGTATTGTTCTTCATTTGATACAAAAGCCGTTAGGTATGGACCCTTTTCTTCAAAAGAAATCGGTGAATCCAATTCTGCTTCCTTTACTCTACGTAGTTTAGAAGATAGCTTTTGATCATATAGACCTTGTACCACACTTCTTCGTGCATTGTTTAACAGTTTTACAGGAATAAAGACATTGCTTCCTTCGTACGATACCTTTCCTAATGTAAAGATCGTATCGTTTAATTTAGAAAACTGCTTGATCACACTCTTTTCATCACTCGGATTTTTGATAGCTTCACTCAAGACTTCTTCGCTCTCATAACTAAAGCGGCAGCCAATTCCCTGTGCATCGATGACCAATGGTGCACCTGGATAGGCATAGACCTGAATATCTAATGGAAAGCGTTGAAACTCTTTGACCAGTATGCCTTCCAGTTCCTTATGATATTGTACATCTTTGGTCTTATATATCTTATCTCCCTTGAAAAGCTTTTCCTTGATACGAAGATAACACTTCTTATTGGCAGAGTTGATTAATTTACCATCCCCATCGTATATTTTTGCGACCGATAAATTGACATCTTCGTTATTGTGAGAAATACGAATGATATCGTTTTGATTCAATGGTTTCGAAAGAAGCACTTCATACAAGCCTTTGACCACACCATTGATCTTTCCAATCTCAAAACCATAGTTGTTTGGCTTTTGGATATTGGTAATATCTTTTTTATCTTCATGGAACACATACCCTTTTGTATACGTACGATTAAACGTCTTGGATAGATCTTCCAAATCCTGTTGGGTAAGTTTTCCATCCAATGCCTTACGATATTTGGAAACGACGTTGGCTACATAGACACTTTCTTTCATACGACCTTCAATTTTTAAAGAATCCACACCCTTTAAATCTTCAATGTGTTCAATCGTATTTAGATCCTTTGTCGACAATAAATAGCTCTTTCCTAAAGATTTTCCCGTAGACTTATCCACCAGGTCATATAACTTACGACACGAACCGATACAGCGGCCACGATTTCCCAAACGGTTTCCGGTTAGTCCAGACATTAAACAGTTTCCCGAATAAGATACGCAAAGAGCTCCATGAATAAAGATCTCAATCGGTACATCGGCTTCCTTACGAATCTGTTTGACTTGTTCAATCGGAACTTCACGAGAAAGTACCACTCGTTTCGCTCCTAATTCTTTATAGAATAAGGTACCTTCCAGATCATCGATTCCCATCTGGGTTGAACAATGGGCTTCCAGATCCACAAAGTTTTTGACAATATAATCAAAGACGGCCATATCCTGAACAATTACACCATCCACACCAATCTCGTTAAGTAAACGAAGTTGTGCCTTCATATCTTCCATTTCCTCTTCAAAGACAATGGTATTCATCGTTACGAAAATCTTTACATCTCGAAGATGTGCATAAGCGATGGCTTCTCTTAACGATTCTTCATCAAAATTGGATGAATACGCTCTGGCTCCAAAACGCTGCATTCCTAAGTAGATGGCATTACATCCATTGGAAACAGCCGCTTTTAAAGCCTCCATATTTCCGGCAGGTGCTAATAATTCTGTCATAGTTGGCCCTCCTTTATGATACCTCAAAAGATTATAGCACGAAGACATAGAATACGGATAGAAAAACGTATTTGTGCGCCCATTTCTTTTCTTGTATAATTAGTAATCGAAAGAGAGAAAAGAAAAATATGATGCAAACAATTGAAACCATTAACTCGGCTGTCAATGGTTTTATTTGGGGTCTTCCTGCCATGGTATGCATCTTAGGAGTTGGAATCTTATTAACCATTCGTACCCGCTTTATCCAAGTCCGTAAATTTAAAGATGCCATGGCCAATACCCTAGGTAAGATTTTTGACAAGTCCAGCGTTCAAGAAGGCGCTATCTCTCCTTTCCAGGCCGTCTGCACTGCCCTTGCAGGAACGGTTGGAACAGGAAATATTGCCGGAGTTGCAGGAGCCGTGGCCGTGGGAGGGCCAGGTGCTGTATTCTGGATGTGGTGCTCAGCCTTTTTAGGTATGTGTACAAAATTTGCGGAAGTTACTTTAGCCGTAGCTTTTCGAGAAAAGAACAAAGATGGAGAGTATGTAGGAGGACCTATGTACTACATCAAAAATGGTCTTGGTAAAAAATGGCAATGGTTGGCCATTCTTTATGCAGGCTTTGGGGTATTAACCGTATTCGGAACGGGAAACGCAACCCAGGTCAATACCATTGTCACTTCGATCGATACCAGTTTAATTGAATTAGATCTGTTATCTACCAAAGGAATTTCCAACACCAATCTAATTTTAGGAATTTTGATTGCCATTCTCGTTTCAATGGTTCTATTAGGCGGAATCAAACGTATTGGACAGGTAACAGAAAAACTCGTTCCTTTTATGGCTTTATTCTATATCTTATTAGCCATTGGGGTCATTGGAATCAACTTTAAAGTAGTACCATCCGTATTCGCTTCCATTTTTAGAGGAGCATTCCAACCTCATGCAGTAACCGGTGGAATTATCGGTAGTATGTTTATCAGCTTGAAAAAAGGAGTTTCTCGAGGAATTTTCTCAAACGAAGCAGGGCTTGGAACCGGATCGATTGCGCATGCCTGTGCCGATACCGATGAACCAATCAAACAAGGTATGTTTGGAATTTTCGAAGTCTTTGTCGACACCATCGTAATCTGTACCCTTACTGCTTTGGTTATTTTATGCAGCGGGGTTGCCATTCAGTATGGACAAAGTGCTGGAGCAGAGCTAACAATCTCTGGATTTACCAGAACCTATGGATCTTGGATTTCCGTACTTACAGCGATCGCAATGTGCTGTTTTGCCTTCTCTACCATTATTGGATGGGGATTGTATGGGTCAAGATGCGTAGAATTCATCTTTGGCGAAGGAGCCATCCGACCATTCTTGATTCTATATTCTTTTACTTCCATTATTGGAGCCACTATGGAATTAGGACTACTTTGGGATATTGCGGATACCTTTAATGGACTGATGACCATTCCCAACTTAATCGCCCTATTCCTGCTTTCTGGAAAGATTGTACAAATGGTCAAAAAATACTTTAACGAATAGCTCGAAAGAGCTATTTTTTTGTAATAATCGTTTACATTTTCACTAAGGAAACACAATTCAAAAGTTGTTTAAAAATATTACATTTTCATCTATTTTTTTATTTTAAAAGTGCTATGATATGTCTTGTGTTAAAAGGAGAAAGTTTATGGAAACAATTTTATTATGTATTTCATTTGCGTTAATCATGGGATTGTTGTTTTCTCGTCTTGCGAAAAAGACTGGACTTCCAGCCGTTACAGCGTACTTGATCGCTGGGCTATTCATTGGTCCATTCTGCCTGGGAAGACTTGGAATTGAAGGATTAGGATTTAATTCTTTGGAACAAGTGGAAGGCTTCAAGATTGTATCCCAAGTTGCGTTAGGATTCATTGCCTTTGCGATTGGTAATGAATTTAGAATGAACGACTTAAAAAGCATGGGAAAACAAGCTATCGTTATCGGTATTCTACAAGCCGTTATAACAACCGCAATCGTAGACGTAGCTCTTGTATGTTTACACTTTGTGATGCCAAATCTACTATCAATCAGTTCTGCCATTGTATTAGGAGCCATCGCTGCTGCCACTGCACCAGCCGCTACCCTAATGGTTGTTCGTCAATACAAAGCAGAAGGTCCTCTAACAAAGTTATTATTAATGGTTGTTGCGATCGATGATGCGGTTGGACTTATCTTATTCGCCTTATCGTTCGGTATTGCCAATGCCTTAGAATCTGGGGCTGTTAGCGTAACAAGTGTACTAGTTGAACCTGTTCTAGAAATCGTATTAAGCTTAGTATTAGGTGTTATTGCTGGTTTAGCTTTAGACAAAATGGAAATCTACTTCGCTTCTCGTTCAAAACGTATGTCATTAGCCGTAGGTTTTGTACTATTGGCAACAGGGTTATCTATGAAACACTTTGAAATCGCAGGTGTACACTGTGGATTCTCATTATTACTAGTATGTATGATTACAGGTACAATCTTCTGTAACGTGTGTGATGCATCCGAAGAATTAATGGACCGTGTTGACCGTTGGACTTCACCAATCAACGTTTTATTCTTCGTATTATCTGGTGCGGAATTAGACCTAGCCATCCTGGCAAATCCATTGGTATTATTAATCGGTGTAATCTACATCATCTTCCGTTCTTCTGGAAAGATCTTTGGATCTTATATCAGCTGTAAGATGACACAATGTAAAGAATCCATTCAAAAACACTTGGGTATTACCTTATTACCACAAGCGGGTGTTGCCCTAGGAATGGCCATTACCGCAGCTACATTATCCGATGGAAAAATCATCCGTAACGTTGTATTATTCTCCGTTATGGTTTATGAATTAGTCGGTCCAACATTGACAAAACGCAGCTTAATTGCCGCAGGTGAAATCAACCTTGAAGGTAAAAAGAACTCTCGTGAAGTCAATAAAAACAATCAAAAAACGCACTCAGTTAACTAAAAAAAGGGTCTGTGCCAGGCACAGACTTTTTCTTTTTATTTAAAATCATCCACAGTAAGCGTGATCAGATCTTCATCACTTACATTCTCTTTTCCAAACAAACGATCCGCCTGTTTGATCAAAGCCGATTCGAAATCGTTACGCACTTCTCTGGCATTCGCAAAATCCACATCCCGATTTTCATAGTTTGCATGATATTGCGCATCCATATAATCCAAGGCTTCCTCGCTGATCTTAAATTGTGCCTTTTGGGCGGTATACTTTAAGATATGCGTTAACTGTTCTGGACCATAATCCTCAAAATGGATCTTCTTTCGAAAACGCGATTCCAGTCCCGGATTGGAATGAATAAATCCTTCCATTAAATCTGGATAGCCCGCTACGATCACAACCAGATTGTCTCGTTCATCTTCCATTCGTTTTAATAACGTTTCGATCGCTTCTAAACCAAAATCCATGGTATTTCCATGAATGGTTAGCGAATAGGCTTCATCGATAAAAAGCACCCCGCCTTTTGCCGAATCCACAACCTCATTTACCTTAATGGCCGTTTGTCCTACATAGCCAGCCACAAGTCCGGCTCTATCTACTTCCACAAATACACCGGTTGATAAAACACCAAGTTTTTTATAAATTCGAGCAATCAGACGAGCGACGGTTGTTTTCCCTGTTCCAGGATTTCCAGTAAAAACCAGGTGATTGGAAATAGCTACCTTGGGAAGCTTTCTTCTCGCTCTTTCCATTTGAATATCTTGCAGGTGGACCAGAGAGTTGACATTCTCCTTAACTCCTTCCAAACCAATCAGCTGATCCAGTTCCTGAAGAAGTTCTTCCAAGGAATCTTCTCTCACATTTTCTTCTTTATACTTTTGATCGTAGGCTCTTTTCAACATCGAAATATAGATCGAATAGTTCTCACTTTCTTTTTCATCGGCCTTGGAATCGATCACAATAAATTCTTTTCCAATCTTGGAAAAGAC
>JAGHTX010000200.1 GCA_018065105.1 Bacillota bacterium | reverse complement strand
TCATCGGCCTTGGAATCGATCACAATAAATTCTTTTCCAATCTTGGAAAAGACATCGATATACAATTTGGCATCTTCTGGATCGTTTAATAAACACTTGTAGATTTCTGGCAGTTTTTGTTCGAATTCTTTCGTATAAATATTGTTTCTTTGAATATAGCCAGCCATATCCTTTAGTGTAAGATCTTTATCCACCAAAGCATTTAAGAAACGTTTTTCCTTTTCATGGATCATGCCATCGCTAGCCGATAAATAATACAGATAATTCGATATTTCCTTAACCAGTGCACTCTTGATCGAAGGCACATCGATATTTTGTGGACGAATCTTACGATCACAAACGATCAATAATCTTTCCACTTCCTGTTTCAGTTTTTCCATGATTATTTCCTTTTTAAGTTTACTAACGCTTCAATCGTAGCCTTATCCAAGAAGAAACATTCACTGGCTGGATTGATGACAATTCCCTGAGCGGGTTCGTAGTTTGTCGCAAAGTCCATGAAGCTGGCAAACCCTATGTGCGCACTACCCTTCCAGACTTTGTCAAATTCCTTCACATCGGTAAAGATAGCCAACCATTCCTGTTTCAAAGCTGGATTGTAGCTGGTACGAATGTGCATTAAACGAGAATCGCTTTTCTTGGCAGGACTTAATCCCTGAGAGCCATAAAGCACTTTTTCCTCTTTTCCTTTGACTAACGTTAATTGTCCCTTTTCCGGAATCGCATCTAGTCCTGTTTTTGGGAATAAATGTACTTCACTGTCTTCCACCTTTTTCTTCATGTCTTCTCCATCGTAATAGACAGGAACGACAAAAGTGGTATTTAATAATTCATTACAGATTTGAGACCACCAAAGCGTTGCGGTTTTCTTATAGTTATCTTCATTTCGATGAACCGAACGAATGGTTTGAAGGAAACGAATCATGTTTAATTGAAGAGTGGCACCACTGAATACTTCTTCCGTACCAAATAACTTCTTAATTTCGATAACACGACTAACGCTCTTTTTACGAATCGCAATCTTAGGAATCCCCATATGAAGGAAACGATCCAACTCTTTTACGAAATCTTCTCCACTCATTTCACGAATCTTAAAGTCTTCACCAAAACGTTCTGTTTCTGCCTTTCCTTGTTCTTCATCCAAAAAGACATTGACAGCTTCATTCATATCCACACCTGGAAAGTTTCCAACCACACGGGCATTGGTCATAACCCAGACTTTTTCAAGTTTTTTCCAGTCTTCTAAAGAATAAGGAAGATTGTGGTATGCATACTGGATACGATGATCGTCCATTGTATCGCATTTTCCTTCTGGTTTAAAAGACATACGATTGTTGTCGGCTAAACCTAAGTATTGCCCAGACATCAAACGATCGCTTGGTAATTTTTCTACCAGTTCCAACACGAACGCATCCAGTTTTTCTGGTTCTGTTTCTAACCAGCTCGCTTCTTCTTTTGAAATCATAAATAAAATAGAAACGGTTAGATCTGAGAAATACAGACTGTCTTCTGCTCCTATTGCGTGTGGAGAGTGCAATTCTAAACATTTAATATTTTCAACTACACCATCATTTAATAAAGTTCCCACACGGTAATAATATTCATTTGCCTTACGAGAACCACTAGTAAATTGTACATTGATACTTGCCATATATATTCACCTTTTATACTTATTTTTTCCGCTAGATTTATTATAATAAACTCTCTCCTTTTTATCTATCCTTACAACAATATTTTCCAACGAGAAAAAAGGATTGGTTTGATCCAATCCTTCTATTCATCAATGGCTTGATTAATAAATGTTAGTAAGGCTTCGTTTTCAAAAGTAACGGCAGCCCCATAGTTTTGTCCGGCAAAACGGTCCGCTAAGATCGTTGTCGAAGAATCTAAATATCCATTTAGAATACTTACATCGACCGACATGACATCGATATCACCCGCTTTCAAAGCTTTAAATAAGGCATTATAGCTAGTGTATTCGTTAAAAATCGGAGACACTTTTACCGTATTCATCGTATCGATATAGTTTAGGAATGCCTTACGAGTCGTAGCCTTTTTAGGAACTCCAATAATTTTTCCATCTAGATCAGCAATCGAATGAATCGCCTTGCTTCCTAAGGCATCGTTATCTGCCACTTCTTTTTTTACCATAAGACCGATATAGTCTTTGTAGTAGCTGTTAGATAACGCAAATTTTTCCTGTCGTTCTTTAGTGATCGTATATGTCGCAAATAAAACATCCACATCTCCGTTTTCCAACATTTTTTCACGATTATCTACGTTAACGCCTACCAGTTCCACTAAACCTTTTTCTTTCGCTTCTTCCACGCTGACTTCAAAGATTTTTGCGGCACTCTTATAAGCCAGTTCTACCTCTAAACCGGTAAATTCTTCTCCATCCAGATAGCTCAATCCGGGAACATCGGTTTTTACACCGACCACAAGTTTCCCTTTTTCTTTGATTGTTTCCACTGCCTGTGGATTGATTTCTTTTTCCTGTTTGTCTTGTACAGGCGCTGCACTGGAACAAGCTGCCATAAAGAAACAAGTCAAAAGAAGCACTGCCTTTTTAATTTTATTCATCGATAAACTCCATGCTGTTGAATGTATCAGTGTTCAATGATTTATTTTGTTTCGCAACAATAGTTGTACAAACGGCATCTCCGGTAATGTTTACAGCCGTACGAAGCATGTCTAAGATACGGTCAACACCCATGATCAACATGATGGCTTCAACTGGAATACCTACGGCAGTAAATACCATCGATAAAGTAACCAAACCTACAGAAGGAATACCCGCTGTACCTACAGAAGCTAATGTAGCTGTCGCAATAACTGTTAAGTATCCTCCTAGTCCTAAGTGCATTCCATATGCCTGAGCCGCGAATACTACCGCAACCCCTTGCATGATTGAAGTACCATCCATATTGATAGTGGCACCTAGAGGAATGGTGAACGATGCGATCTTACGATCTACCCCAATTTTTTCAACCAAAGTATCGATATTTAGTGGAATTGTCGCATTCGAAGTAGAAGTTGAGAAAGCGAACATCATAACTGGGAAGAATTTCTTCACAAATTTCACTGGGTTTAATCCAGTAAAGATGAATAATAAGATCATGTATACGATAAAACATTGAATTGCTAATCCAGCGACAACACTTCCCATATATTTTAATAATGGTAAGAAAGCATCAAATCCTAAGTTCGCAAAAGTTTTAGCGATCATACAGAATACCCCGATTGGAGCAAGACCCATAACAGTATTTGTCATTTCCATCATTAAATCGTTACATTGATTTAAGAAGTTAGAAATTAATTCGGCACGTTCACCCATTTTCGCAAGCAATACCCCTACTAATAAGGCGAACATGATAATTTGTAACATAGTTCCATTTGCCAAAGAAGAAATTGGGTTATCTGGAATGATATTTAATAAAGTATCGGCAACGGTAGTGGCAGCTGCGGTAGAAACTTCACTGGTTTCAATGGCAGACATATCCAAACCAATACCTGGTTTTACGATTTGCGCTACACAAATGGCAACGGTAACCGCAAGAGCTGTAGTGGCAAGATAGAAGATAATTGTCTTTCCTCCTACTTTACCTAACGCTTTTGTATCTCCAATTGCACTGGCTCCACAAACTAAAGAGCAGAATACTAGAGGTACAACCAACATCTTCATCAATCGGATAAATCCATTACCAATAACGTAGAATACACCGTCAACCAAGACAGTATCTCGTACATATCCATTTGGGACCCAAAGATTTAAAATAACACCAAGCGCTAAACCACCTAATAAACCGATAAAGATCTTGGTAGTTAATCCCATTTTTTTCTTTTCAGCCATCTACTTCTTACCTCCTTTTAAGTTTGCGATATAATCGTTTAAATCGTCTTTCCAATGAGGCATAGTATAGTTTTCCATGATTTCCATCATCAAGTTATCTAATAAAGCCGAATTGTTCTTTCCTTCTGTATCCACAACCGCTTTAACTAAAGTTGGATCGTATCCAAGATTTGATAAAATAGCTTGTGCATATTCAAAACGTGAACATTTTCCTTCACAAGATGCGTGATAGATTCCATATTCGTTCGAATTTAACATAGATACGATAAACTTCGCTAACGTTTTAGAGTTTGTTGGAGAACTGATTTCGTTCACTACGGCTTCAAAGCTTTCTCCATTCTTTCCTTTTTCTTCTACGAAAGAAAAGTAATCGCTCTTTCCTTTTCCATAAACCCAGCTACTACGAATGATCAAGTGTTTTGGGTTTAATTCACGAACAAATTGTTCTCCCGCTAATTTTGATTTTCCATAAACCGAAATTGGACTTGGTTGATCAAATTCGTTCCAGACATTTTCTCCCGCTCCATTGAATACGTCATCTGTAGAAATTTGAATAATTTTTGCGTTTAGTTTTCTAGATACGATGGCTAAGTTTCTAGCTCCGATCGCATTTACCTTATACGCCTGTGCCTTGTGTGTTTCGCAATATTCTTCATTGCTTAGTGCAGCACAGTTGATGATGATATTTGGACGATATAAATCTGCATGTGCTTGCACATCTTCTAAACTTGATACATCCACTTCTTCATCGGTTGGAATTACACGATAGTCAACATTGTTTTTTAATACCGATTTTAGTACATTTCCTAGTCGACCACTTGCCCCAGTAATCCAAATAGAATTCTTTGTCATAAAACATCCTCCTCCTTTTTTAAATATTATATTTAATACTTTAACATAAGTTAAACCTATATCAAAATCAGTTTTTTATATTATACGGTTTTTAATACAAATTTAAGAAGCTGTGTTACAATAACTACTATGAAAAAAGTAAATGAAACAAAAAAAGGAAGTATCGTTGCGATTCTTGCGATGATACTATTTATCCTATTTGCCAGCTTTTCCCTATATCAATTACGAGATAAGCTTCCCGAATTTGTCGCCAAAGTAAAAGAAGGAGAACAGAAAGAAGAGACTGCAGAAGATGAAAGAAAAGGATCTTCTTCGTTTAGCTTTGTGGGTGTGGGAGATAACTTGATCCATGGTGCCATCTATTATTACCAGGAACAGGCCCACAACGGATATAATTTTGATGATTTATACACGTTAACCAATCCATATA
>JAGHTX010000022.1 GCA_018065105.1 Bacillota bacterium | reverse complement strand
GCATCGTTTTTAACAACAGCAATTGTTTTATTATCTTTAGTTAATGTAAATTCAGCTCCCGCAAGTTTGTTATCATCAGCTACAGAATTAGCATATTTGTTAACAACAAGTTTATAAGTGAATACGATTACTGTATCATCAGGAGTTCTTCCATTTTCTCCAGCTTGTGTATCGTTAGGGTTATTTGTGTAAGTGATGTGAGATGTGTTAGGGTTTCCTTTAGCACCGATTTCTGCATTTTCATTTAATGTTGAAGTATATTCTACAGTGATTGCTGAACCAGCATGAACAGCTGCAATATCTTTAAGATCTGCGAATGCAACATCAAATGTATCTCCATCTGCTGCAGGAGCTGTTACTGTGAAACCAGTTGTGATTTCATTACCATCTACATATACCTTTACAGAATCTTTATTGAATGTAAGACCAGCAGATTCTTTATCGTGGAATGTTAATTTATATCCATTTTTGTAGTTGTCATAATCAGAAGCTACAGTTGCTTTTAATTGGAAAGGAACTGCGTCACCGATATCATAGTCAGCAGAGTCATTCCAACCTGTGTTAGCACCTTCATCATCTTTTACTTTCTTTTCAGAAGATGTAGTACCTGTTTTAGGAGCGATAGTTACGCTATCAACAACTTCTACAACATAAAGAGAATATCCTTCACCATCTGCTACAGGACCATTGTCTTTGATTAAGTAGTAACCAGTAGGAACGGAAATAGAAGAACCGTTAGTAACTGTTCCAATTGGGTCACTGTTAAGATTTACATAGGCCGCAATAGCTGTTGCTTTTTCTGCAGCTGTACCATCGATAGCTGCAACTGCTGTTAATGTGGCTTCAGGAACTGCTTCACCTACTGTTCCAGTACCATTTTGACCCCATTTTACATTAGATAGTTTTCCATTTGCTAAATCACCAGTAAAGATTTGATAAACTGCATATGTACGATTATTAGCTGGTGCAGTGATAGTTGGATCATTATCAGCTAAAACAGGAGTTGCAAGGAACATAACCATTAAAGCTGAAACCAACATAGAGAATAATTTTTTAATTGTGTTTTTCATGTTTCTTTTTTCCTTTCTTTCAATTAAAAATTTTATTTATTTAAAACGCGGCTCCCTAAAGGAGGTTTATTTAACCTCCTTTCGATTCTTGCGTTTCAAATCATTAAGATACAATAGAATCGCTGCCATCATCATAGATGTACCTCCTATTGTAAATACAGTTGTACCCATTCCTCCAGTGTGTGGTAAAGAATAAAGGGCTGCATTTGTGATTACTACTTGTGCATTTTCACTTGTAGTATTTGATGTAATGAATATATTGTTTTCGTATGAGACATTATATTCAATACCATTAACATAACCAGTCTTCTCAATTGGATCCCCTGAATCATCAATTTCAAAAATTCCATATTTAGTATTTATTTCTAGTTGTTTGAATTCAGCGGTCTTTGACTCGACGGATTCACCTTTTTTAAATTCTATAGTTACTTCATCTACTTTTTCGATTTTACGATTACCTTCCATTCTCCATATTCCAAATTTATATTGCCCAGAAATAGCTGTATTACCAGAATTTAAGAATTGTTTAGAAATCGTAACACTAGGTTTTTTATTGTATGCCTGATATGTAAACTCAGCTCCTAAATATGAAATATGAACACCATTAGCAATATAATCCGATAACTTATTGTAGTTTTCTTCATTTTCTTTAGCTACTGCGAAGTAATATGGTGAAGAATCTACTATATAACCAGATGGCGCTTCTTTTTCTACAATTTTATAAACTGTATTCCATTTCATAAGCGTACCTGTTTTACCAACAGTTACCGTTCCATCCTCTCCAGTTACAAGATTTGTCCATTTTTGACCATTATTTTTTTCAGAAATTTGTCCATTATTTAATTCCATTTCTGTAATTTCAAATTTAGCATCACGAAGTTTATCAAGAGCATTGTTTTGATCCATTTTAATTATTTTCACATATGGAGTATCTGCCCCAGAAACAGTTCCTCCTGCTGCATATTTGAAACTTTTTTCTGTTTTAATCGAGTCTTCACTCGCTTCATATCCTTCCCAATGCGCAACATTTTCAATATCTATTGCTTGACCTGGTGCAGCCTGAATAGCAGCTCGATATTCTATTTTTAAATTTTTATCGTCCGGAACGACAAATCTTACTGTTTGTCCATCAACATTAACTTGATATTGGTCATGAGATAATTCTATTGTTTCATAAAAAAATTCCCATTTTCCATTTACTTGTTCATAATTAACAACATCATAAGTAATCTTCACAGAAGAAACATCAAATAGAAGAGAGTTACTTAATTCATCTACAACAGTAATGGTGTCTTTGTCTTTTATAAGATTTTCTCCATTTGGATTTAGAGTAATAATAAACGGATAATATCCAGTATTTTTTGGATCATACTCACCAGCTTTACTTAAATTATTTACTTTAAAAGCGACATCTGCACTATCACTACCCATTTCTTTATCATCTTGAGTTACTTTTACATAGTTATGAAAAATACCCTCTTTATTTCCTAGAAGCACATCCTCATCTCGAATACGACATGCAACTTCAAATACAA
Organism: Bacillota bacterium; assembly: GCA_018065105.1. Lineage (GTDB taxonomy): Bacteria > Bacillota_I > Bacilli_A > Erysipelotrichales > Erysipelotrichaceae > Floccifex. Next base: position 3,331 of record JAGHTX010000022.1, on the reverse strand, counting down.
CTTCTCCTGTTGGCTTATCTACAAGTAGTTTTACAGAATTGTTTTTTAGGTACAGGTAGGTATTAAAAATATAGTTTTTATCACTTGCTGATTGATTCCTTGATGGTGACTCATATGTACACTCTGTCCAATTTTCTTCTACCAATTTTGGATCTTCAATGGCAATATCTCTTAAATCACTACTATCAGTTGCATCATATGTTCTCAAGTAAGCCAATTCACAACCATCTGGAATGAAATCTTCTACATAGAATTGTTTTCCAGATAAGCTTTTATCTTTATTTACATGAATTGTCCAGGTTACATAATATCCAAAAAGTTCGTTGTTTATATATCCTAACTGTTCAACACCGTTAATTGTTGCTAAACCAGATGTGTCAAAATCGTATTTGTCTGTTACTGCTTCTGGATATCGGTCTATTAATTCTGTTCCAACAGTTGAATCATATTTAACTATTTTACCTGGCAATTTATAAACACTATCACTACCACCAATATATTGATCCACAAAAGGTCCTGGTGTGTAGTTGTTGTCTCCTCCATATTCAGAAATTCTGTTCTTGTAAGTAAATACTTCACTTTTATTTGAAGGAAGAACTTCTGGCTCTGTTGCAACTACCACATAAATGTTGTTATCCTTTGGAATTTCTACATTTTCTAATGCTTGGATATAGAAATTCTTCGAAGTAACTACTTTTCCATTTATAGAATCATTTTGTTGAGCTACATTAACTGAAATATTATCGATTTTCGATAGTTTTCCATCATGTAACATCTCAAGAACGTTGCTATAATCAGTAATTGATGATTCTCCTAGGTCTCCCATATAAACTCCAATAATGCTACTTGGATCATGAACTATTTGTCCTTTAGAACCTGATATAGCTGAAGAAGCTGGAATATCATACCCGATTGGTCCTTCATGAATCTTATTTCCTTCAATCTTAACCACCCAATATAGTTTTCCATTATTGAATCCATTTGAAGTATCGTCACGATCATAGTACCAAGCCAATTTTTCAAGATGGAAGTAATCCTGACTTTCAATTGTCACATTACCACTAGCATTGATTCCTGTTAAAATTACAACTTTCTGTCCACCAATACCAACTTCTCCACTAACACTAAATTTATTAGCAACTACTACTTTATTTACACCCTCTGGAATGTCCGGAACTGCATAATATGATAAACGATATGCATAATCGGTATCACTAAAACCTATTTGTGATGGTTTAAATTGGAATGATTTCAATCCATCTACTTTTACCCAAACTGTTTTGTCAGGCGTTTTAGAATTAAAGTAATCATCAACTTGATTATCATTTCTACTTGGATCATTTTGCGATTGTTTAAATGCATCAACTCTTACATAACCAACAAACTTCATATATTGATTATCTAATTCGTCTTTCATTACCGCAGAAGACACGTCCCAATCTCCAGCTTCATTTACAATTACGCTATATGCATAACTATCAGCTGGTGCTACAAAATTAGAAGGAGGATTGCTAATCGTAGTTATCGAATTTCCTGTTGCATCATAAACATTATTTGTCATTGAAATTGTCTTGTCTTCTGTTAGATGCTCTCCAACTAATTTACGATCCCACATCTTCTTTTGTAAATTGTAGTTACAGTTATATGCTTGAATATGAGAACCCTGCACATCTGATCGAGTATCATCTAAATACACTAAAGCTCTATTTGAAATACGTGGTTCTGAATTTCCAGATTGTGCATAGATTAAGTTATCTACAGTTACTTTGTATTCCAATGTTCTTTCTTCCCCAGGTGCTAAATCCCCAATATAGTAAATAAATCCATTTTCATCATTATTAATTACCGGATTTGTTTGACTATGAGGATTCGAAGGATGAAGGGTTTCTCCTTTTGTTCCATTTCCTTTGTATAAAATGAATGATTTATCAACATAATGAATATATTCTAGATATTTATCATTTGTTGGGTTATTAGGATGATTAAATTTATCATCGATTTTCACATTATCTAATGTGTATGAATTCTTATCATCGGCTTTAACCCAAACCAAATAAGTCATCGTATAAGAACCATCATCATTTTTAACTACTGTTGTTGTTTTCCTTTGGTCTACTTTTACAGTTGGTTTAAATATCGCATTTGCTGATGTTTTTGGATATTCCTTCGAGAATACTTGAGCAACGTTATTTATTGCCCCTTTTGATTGAATGCCCACGTAAGTATCTTTAATCTTAACTTTGTATGTTAGCACTCTCGTTTCGTTAGGCTCCATATCTCCAATTTCCCACACTAAAGTTCCAGGCTTTTGGGCTTGATTACCAGCTGGAGTAATCTTTGATGTTCCGTTTTGGCTATTCTTAGTTTCTACTCCTAAATACACTTTTCCACCTTTATCAGCTGGGGCACCTTGTTCTTCCATTGTATTCACAGAGGTAATCATTTTTGCATTACCAGTAACACCAACGTATTCTTCAACATATCCACTATTACTAGTGAATTTATCTAGTACTTTGACTTCCTTACAACCATCTTGTCCAGCAGTAACGGTCAATGTATAGATGATATAATTTCCACTACTATTTTGCTCTATTACGGAATCGGAACTCTTTTGAATTTTGACGTCTCCATATTGAGCGACGATATCCTCTTCAAATTTAAGATCAATAGTTACATCACCAATAACCAACTTATCAGGATTTTTAATTTCAACTTCTTTCAAATTGATTTCAGCTTCGACAGAGAAAGTTCCATCTAATGTAGTTTTATTAGCTTCTAATAGTTCATCAAGGAAATCGGAATTAAAAGTTAAAATCGCTACACCGTTTTCAACTGTAATATGTCCAACAACCTGATTTCCATTCATAATATTTCCAATTGTTGTTGCATTTCTCAAGTATGAAGGTAATTCATAACTTAGCTGATTATTATGTTTCTTTAGCTCTTCAATCGGAACTCCTTTGTAAACAACATCAATTTTTAAATCCGCATCTCCTGGAATTTCTACCCCATCCGTTAACGGAATCCATACACTGCCATTTGGTTCTTTAAAGGATACTTGAGTAACATTTTTACCATCTCTGCCTACAACATAACCATCGACCTCAATTGGATCCGTATTGGCTAGTAACATCACTCCACTTGTTTTAGCTTTCTTAGAAACGGTTCCAGTGGAAGCACTCACGCTACCAGCTGATTCTAAAATTTGTTCTTCTACAATTTCTTCCTCTTGCCGGTCCGCTTCCTCACTGTCTTCTTCTGGAGCTTCTTCTTTTTTCACTTCTTCTTTTGTTTCTGTGTTTTCTTTTACTACAGGTTCCTGTTTCTTTAC
>JAGHTX010000191.1 GCA_018065105.1 Bacillota bacterium | reverse complement strand
ATATAGATTTCAGCAATGCTTTTTTCTGACATTCTTTTTGCTGTTGTATAAATTTTTCCATCTTGAAAAAGAAAAACATATGGGTACACAATTGTTTTCTCTTTTCCAAAAATAAGCTTTTTCTTTAGCACTTGATACTCTTTAAAAAAAATATCATTCACTTCGTGTTTAAAAAATAACTTTGATGCATATAGAATTTCTATTTGCGAACAAACTCGATCACCATCTCTGCTTAACAATAGAACGGGCACTTTGATTTCTGTAAACCAGCCTTCCATTTTTAACCATAGATCCAATAACTTCTCTCCTTTTCTAGATGAGAAGCTTTCTATACAGGCAACTACACACAATTCATTTTTTGAAACAAATTCTTTAGAATCCATCATTTCTTTTTTCTTTGAATACGCATTTATATCATAACAGAAAAAAGCGGATTTCTCCGCCTATTTTCTATTCAAAACTTTTGTTAGGATGGAAGCTACAAACATCAATATAGCGCCAGCTAACATATACATAATATTTGTTGTGATTACTGTGCCAATAAATAAAGCAGCCGACAACAAATATAAAACGCTTGGAATATATGCCTTCATTTTATTTCTCCTTATGAATCTCATTATATAAAGCAGCAATGGATTCTGGATATTGATTAGGATCTATATTTTTAATACGATCCAATGTACCATCTTCCTTTGCTTGCGAATAATACCATTTTTTAAATTGAATAACCTTTAATGCGTGTTCTAATTTTTTCATTTCCCCAAGCACGTTCTTTTCTTGTTCTTCAAACATAGCCAATCGTTTTTCAATGGTTGAATCTCCCTGTTCACACCAGTCCATAAAAACGCGTATATCCTTTAACTGCATACCTGAGTTTTTTAAACACTCGATCATATTTAGATTATCTAGATCTCTTTGCGAAAAATCTCTGGTTCCCCCTTCTGTTCTTTGAACATTTTGAAGCAGACCATGCTTATCATAATATCTTAGTGTTGAAATCGATAATCCAGTAATTTTTGAAACTTCACTAATTTGCATAAATAACCTCTCGATATATAAACCTAACTTCAGATTAACGATATTGTATCATAAACTTCTGTGAAATCAGAAATAAATATTTATACATGCGCTTAATTTATTGTTCTATAAGAAATGAATTTTCATTTTTCGACAAAATAAAAAGCCGATTTCTCGGCTAATGGTTCAAATGGAGCAGGTGATGAGAATCGAACTCACGTAATCAGCTTGGAAGGCTGAGGTTCTACCATTAAACTACACCTGCATTACTATTAAGTGGTGACCCGTGGGCGATTCGAACGCCCGACCCCTTGATTAAAAGTCAAGTGCTCTACCGGCTGAGCTAACGGGTCAAAAAAGTGGTGCCGACTATAGGACTTGAACCCACAACCTACTGATTACAAGTCAGTTGCTCTACCAGTTGAGCTAAGTCGGCATACCATCTTCACGCTTTGATCACCTCAAGCGCAAAAGTATATTATCACGCATATAAATAAGTGTCAATAATATTTTTGTTTTTTAAGGTAAAAGATTCAACAAGCCACTCAATCCAATGGTCACATAAACGACTTTCTTTAACATTTCTCCATTTAATAGATTTACGATTTTCTTTCCAATAAAAGCTCCCGATACAATTCCTAATACCCCGCAAGCAATAACTGGAACATATTCCATAACCAATATCCCGTTGATTACACGAAGGATTGTATTGAACACCCCATTAATCAAAAAGAATGTCGTAATGGTTCCTAAATATTCTTCTTTGGCCTTTGTCTGGGTCATAAAATAAATAACCATCAAAGGTCCTCCAATCCCGAAGAAAGCATCGCATAGAGCACTGATCACAATAAACACAAAAGAAGTCAACAAAGATAATTTATCAGCTTTTGTGTGTTTGGCAATAAATAAGTTGTATATAGATAATAGAACCAAAAAGATTCCAAATACCTTTTTCATCAATGCCTGATCTACCATAGTGGAGTATTGAATCCCTATACTGCAGATAAATATATAGATAACACACACAGGTAATATCTTTTTAAACTTAATATATTTTTTATATGTATTCGCAATTGATAGATTTAAAAACACACTGATTGAAATCGATACGCCCGCTGCCTGTGGCAAGGCAAAAAATACAGGTAGTAACATCATTAGAATAGGACCGCTTCCAAATCCTGTTACTCCTTGCACGATTCCGGCTAATACCGCAATCAATCCTATTGATATTTCCATGATTCATTTCCTCTCTCAGAAAAGAACAGCGCTCTTACGAACACTGCTCTATAATTCTTATTACTAATTCTTCTTTACTGATTTGTGCATCTATTTTTGTTTCGGATACACATTTTAAATAATTCTCTTTTTTGTACCACAATCTTAGTTTGTCTTCACCAAATTCATGTACTTCTTTTCGTGTTTGATGCCTTCTTGTTGTTTCTTCTAGACTTAAATCAAAATAATAAGCTTGAACAGAATCAAATAATGGAACAATTTGTGCGAACATTTCTTCATACCACTCCGCTCTGAATATTCCTTCTATAATTACGGTTTTAGAGCGTTCTAAGCCGAATTTTACGAGTTCGGTAACCAAATCCTTTGTTTCACAATTCGGTCCGTCAGACTCTTTTAACATGCTTCTACGAACGATATCTTGAGAAATAAGAAAAGAATTTTCTATACGATCACACAATAAATTGGCAATTGTTGTTTTTCCACTGCCCGAGTTTCCTCGCAATATGATCAGGTGATTCATTCTAGAATTCAGTTACGATTGGTGCTTCTGTAAATGAACAAATTTGTACTTTTGCGTTCTTTAAATAATAAACTTCTGTATTCCCATCTCCAGGTTTATACATTCTTTGTAAAGATGGATATGCATCCAACATACTCTTTTGTGCTTCTACTCTTTCATCTAATACAGCTTGTGCTGTTACACGAATCCATTTTCCTTCTGCCATTGCACTAATTTCAATATTAGGGTTCGCTTTTAATTGATCCGCTACCGGTTTTACTTTTCCAGTTTGGATATATAGTTTTCCTTCAAATTCATGAATCGTTCCAAAAGGACGAACTCTTGGTTGATCTCCTTCTACAGTTGCTAAATAATACGTTCCAGCTTTTTTCAAAAACTCTAATGTTTGCTTCATTGTTACTTCCTCCGAATGTGTATATTCATTGTAACAAGAAAGGAAAAAAATTTATACAAATATGACCTATACCTCTTCATATACAAGAAAAAAAGATGATAAGCAGACTTTTAAGTTCCTGATTATCATCTTTATCGTTTTATCATTAAGAAACGTAATATGTAAATGTTCCCTTGTTTCTATTCCACTCGTATCTCCAGCTAGTTACATATTGTGGATATACAGAAGATAGATTTAAAACACAATCAAAGTTTATATATTTTTCCAAAATGAATACTTGTTTCCAACCATTTGCTGCAGATAATGTAGCTCTACATGGTCCTTCTTTATCTGTAATTGTTACAGGTAAAGATTTAATTTTTGAAAGATTTTGTTTTGCTTTACCTTGCCAAACAATACTTACAGTTACCTTAGTTGTATTTTTAGGTTGAGGTTGTGGTTGTGGCTGAGGTTGAGGTTGTGGTTGAGGTTGAGGCTGAGGTTGTGGTTGTGGACCTGGGCCTAAATCACCAACATAATATGTCCAAATACTTTTCTTTTGATCAAAAGTAAAAGTAAATGGAGTATTAAATGGAATTCTAAAATCAATATAGAAAGTTCCATATTTTTCTACCATAAATGTAGTGGACCATCCCTTAGAAGCTTCAACGGATCCAACAGCTTTTCCACCTGGATCTGTAACAGCAATTGGTAAAGAAGAATACTTCTTGATTTGTGTTGCCGCATTTCCTTGCCATACAACGTTTATTTTTAATGGAACCATTGGTGCTGCATGCACTACATTCGCATCAC
>JAGHTX010000168.1 GCA_018065105.1 Bacillota bacterium | reverse complement strand
CTTTGTAAATGAACCATATTTCGAAGCAATGGAATATGTAATTCCTTTACAAGTTATCGCAAGAAAATTATCTATGGATTTAGGAATCGATTGCAACATTTCTGAGGATCCAAACTTCCGTAGAAAAATGGAAAGCTATACATACTAATCTCTCCTTTTCGCAGATGTATAGTAAAAAAATAGGGAGGAAGATATCTTCCTCCTTGTTTTTATGAATGCATTTTTTAACTACTCCAGCCAAGAATTCTCCCATCCTCTATAGGTGGTGAGATGAATCGGCTTTTTTACTTAAATAACACATAAAAATATGTTATAATATGTTCAGTAGAAATATAGAAAAGGACTATAGATATGCATGATTTAGATAATAATAATCATTCAGTGTTCTCATTAAATTATCATCTTATATTGGTAGTAAAATATCGCAGAAAAGTGATTGATGATACTATCTCGGATCGTCTAAAGGATATTTTTATGAAAATATCTCCTTCATATAATATTTCTGTTGTCGAATGGAACCATGATATAGATCACATACATATACTCTTCAAGGCACAGCCAAATAGTGAACTGTCAAAATTTATAAATGCATATAAGTCTGCAAGCAGCAGGCTTATAAAAAAGGAATTCCCTCAAATAAGATCTAAGTTGTGGAAGGAGTATTTCTGGTCAAGATCATTTTGCCTGATAACCACTGGTGATGCCAGTATTGAGACCATCAAGAAATATATCCAGTCTCAGGGAGAAAAAGATGGAAAATAGAGCAATCAAATATAGACTGTATCCAACAGCAGAACAAATCGTGTTTTTCTCCAAGACATTTGGATGCTGCAGAAAAGTATATAATCTTATGCTTTCCGATAAAATCAGAACATATGAGGAAACAGGAGCTTTTGCCAAGACAACACCGGCAATGTATAAGAAGGAGTATCCTTTTCTAAAGGAAGTAGATAGTCTGGCATTAGCCAATGTACAGCTTAATCTGCAAAGGGCATTTTCAAATTGCTTTGACAGATCACGTAAGAAAAAGAATGGATTTCCAAAGTTCAAGTCAGCCAAGAGAAGCAGGAAATCCTACACAACCAACAATCAAAACGGAACGGTTTCCATAACTGAAAATGGAATACGATTACCTAAGATAGGCATAGTAAAGGCGGTAATCCACCGAGAACCTGAAAAAGACTGGAAGATCAAATCTGCAACCATCTCAAAGGATGGAGATGACAGATACTATGCATCGGTACTTTTTGAATTTAGTAATGATAAGGAATCCTGTGATAAAGTGAATACTGCTAATGTAATCGGCTTGGATTATAAATCCGATGGTCTATATGCAGATGACAGAGGAAATATAGGAACGAACCACAAATATTATCGTGAAAGTCATGAAAAATTAGCTAAAGAACAGAGAAAGCTATCAAGAAAGATCGGATCAAAAAAAGGCGAAGAAAAATCAGCTAATTATTTGAAACAGCTTCGAAGAGTAAACAGAGTCCATAGACATATTTCCAATCAAAGACTGGACAATCTTCATAAGAAATCAACTGAGATAGCCAATCAGTATGATGTTGTATGTGTTGAAAGTCTAAATATGAGAGCCATGTCCAACAAAAAGTTTGGGAATGGAAAGGCAACCCTTGATAATGGATATGGAATGTTTGTGAACATGCTCGAATATAAGCTGAAATCCAGAAACAAAAAACTTGTAAAGGTAGACAAATGGTATCCTTCATCACAGATCTGCAGCTGCTGTGGAGAAAGAAGAAAGCTAAAGCTGACGGAAAGGATATATAAATGTAATTGTGGATTGGAAATCGATCGTGATCTAAATGCTGCAATCAATATAAAAAGAGAAGGACTAAGAATGCTTATGGCATAGACCTTCAGAACATAAAGGTAGGCTAGGAACTAGCCGAACCCAACGCTTGTGGACACTGTGTAAGACATGTTGTTACGAATTATGTAACACATGCAGTGGTGGTCGAAGCAAGAAGCTCCCACTTCAAACGAAGTTAAGTGGTGAGTAGTTCACGTGGTAAACTAAAGAAAACGATGAAGATGAAAAGACAAGAAAAAGCGGTTACTACTTTAGTAATCGGATATCCAAAATTCAAATATCATCGAACAACACACAGAAAAGATGCAAATGTAAGAATCTTATAGGAGGAAAATATGAATCCAAATCGAATGAAAAGAAATGATATGTTAGCTGAACAAGTGATTACAGGTTTACAATCACGTAATATGTCTGGTTATTATGTACAAACAAAAGAAGAAGCTCTACAAAAAGCATTGGAATTAATTCCTGAAGGAAGCAAGGTTACAAAAGGTGGTTCCATGTCTGTATTAGAAATTGGTTTAGCGGATGCGTTACGTGAAGGAAATTATGATTTCTGTGATCGTGATAATACAACAGATAAAAAAGCAGCTGAATTATTTGCCTATAGTGCAGATGTATTTTTAGGAAGTGTGAATGCGATTACTGAGGATGGAATACTTGTTAATATTGATGGAAACTCAAACCGTGTATCAGCCTATGCTTATGGTCCAAAGAAATTGGTTTTAATTGTTGGAATGAATAAAATTTCAAGAGATGTCGATAGTGCGATGAAACGTGCACGTAATGAAGCCGCAACAATTAATGCGCAAAGATTTGGCCTAAGCACACCTTGTTCAAAAACAGGTAAATGTTTTGATTGTAAAGTACCTGATACAATTTGTTGTCAGTTTTTAGTTACTCGTTATTCGAAACACAAAGATCGTATTCATGTGATTTTAGTCAATGAGAATTTAGGATTTTAAAAGGAGATGTTAATTCATCTCCTTTGTTTTGATAGTGAGCGATTTACATTGTAAGTAAATACATCTATGTTTTTAAATCCTAATTCCTTTATTTTTTGTATGCTGTTTTCAACATCTCTTTCAGTATTAAACTCTGGAATAAATGGTATTCGAATACAAACTTTATCTTGGAGTGGTTGAAGTAGTTTTAAATTCTTCAATACGTAATCGTTGG
>JAGHTX010000206.1 GCA_018065105.1 Bacillota bacterium | reverse complement strand
CTTACTATTGAGAAGGACCTTTTTCATATCAAAACTATCCTTGCCAATTAAAAATGCAGGATAACATTTACAAAAAAGATTGCTTAGTTTTGATCTTCCATATAAAATACGTTTGATAAGTTTGAATTTGTTGTTGTTACCTTCAACAAATCCAGAACTCTCATGAAAAGATATCGCATTCTTGGCGGGGTGGATATCTTTTTTTAATCCTTTAACGAATTTATCAACAGAACTGTTCATATAGTATTCTATAAATACATCGAGTTCATCTTCTTTGTTTCCCATTAGAATATGATGGAATATTGTATAGATCTCATCCAGCTGTCTTACCACCGGATACTTTTCTTTAATTTTACCGATGTGAGGACTAACTTTTTTCTTCGCATCCGTACCTTCTTTTTCAGTGATATATTTTATGATTTCATTGCGCGATATCACAGTGATAGTATCCGCATATTTGTGAGTTACATACCATTGATTAAAGAGTATAATCCCAAAATTATTGTGCAAGGTACGCATGATCAAATTAGATAACGATACTAATGTTCCAGGATATCCATATTTTAAGATGTAGTTTAGAATAACTTCTGGCTCATGACAATCTGCAGCCATTTTATATATGATATTTGAATATTCATTCAGCCATGCATTCTTCTTTCTTTCGTACTTTTTTGGTTTATCCATAGCTTCTATTTCTTCTTCGGTCTTCGAAAGATAGCTTTTAACCGTTGGTTGACTTATTCCATATTCTTTGGAAGCTTTCTTTATATCTCCACGAATGTAAAGGGAATATTTTGCCTGCATTTCACGAATCAGGTTCTGTTTTTTTTACGATTTTCTGCCTGTTTTATATAATTTGGATCATTCTGATCAGTAGAAGATTTATTAAACTCAATTATATTTCCATTTTCATCTAAAGGATCACTGCCATCATAATTTAGATTTTCAAGTATCTTATCGTCCACACTTACAGGTACAGTTACTTTTTCTGGTTCTTCTTCTAAAATCACTCCATCCTCAATATAAATCTGTGATGGAAGCGCATCTTTAAATATATCCTTCATGTATTCAAGAAGATTCTGCAGAAGGTGAAACCTATCTGCAACCTGTATACAATTCGGCAATACTTCTTCAATGGCAGTGGCATAGGAACTTGCTCTGTCCCTTGAAACAAGTTTTATCTTCTTATGGTTTTGAAGCCATTCCTTTAATGTATTTTTGTCACGTCCATCCAGAAGAGCAACAAGATGATGATCTTCCATATCGTAGATGGCAGTAGCATAGGTATGTCCTTTTCTGATAGCAACATCATCGATTCCAACCTTTTCAATATCAGGATCATCAACAAATTCCAGCTTTTCTCTTAATCTGCGGATAGAGTCGTTTGAGATATTGATTCCAATAGTTTTTAGAATCGTACTTGTTCCTTCGTCACTCAAAAAACATGAGATGGACAATATAAGACAATCCAGTTCAATGGTACGTCTTTGTTTCCATGCAGCAAAAGGCAATGGTTCAACGATCACTTTATTTGAGCAGTTGTCATTTAAACAGTCATATTTATTGGCTACTACATCCAATACAGTACGTTTTCCTTTCATAGGTACAGATTGGATCTTTCTATGATAGTTGGAATGAAGAGAGGAAGTAGGTTCATTACAGCATGGGCACTTAATCTGTTTTCCAACAGATTTTACTGAAATGTGAATTTCATTGTCTGTTTCATCCCATCCGTAAATAAAGAATCCATCACCAATTAGTTTTTCATTAATATCAATTTTTTTATATTTCACAAGTATCACCTGATTAAATTATACCGAAATACCCATATATGAGAAATACATAGATATAGAAAAAGGATAGATTTTTTGATCTATCCTAATTGTCTGATATCTTCTTTTGAGAAAGAACCGTTTAACGTGTCTACCTTTTAAAATGTTGTTTTTCCTTTTAAGTGCTCGAAAGCAAGCGTGTTGGTGTTTGTGACTTTTGCTTCCAATTCTCTAGCTGACATTCGAATTGCGCCTTGTGCAAGTATTGAATTTTGAATTAATCCATCGCTGGAAGCGACGATTAAGTTATACTTTCCTTTTAAATCGTGTACTAATTTTTCGATATAACTATCAGCGGTTTGGCCATAGGATGTATATACAACTTGTGTATTCCCGTATTTTGAACTTCTTGACGTAGAGTCTTTTACTTTGTAGGCATCAAATACAAGAATGACTTTACAATTTTTGTATCCTTGATAGTTTATGACCAAATCAATTAGTTTATCTCTAGCAGAGTTATAATTTTGTCTAGCTATATCTTTCAATGAATTCCAACTATAGATTTGATTGTATCCGTCAATTATTAAACAGTCTTGTAACTTTTCTTTTATTTCAACTTTTTGATTTTGTACAATTGGTTTCTCTTCTTTTTTCTTTTTTACTGGTTGATTTCTTTTTTTCTCATTTACGTTACGACCGGAAATCATGTTAAACACACGTTTTGATTCCTCTTCACTAATTGTATATTTTGTTGTTCGATAAGAAGATGTATTTAGTACTTTTGGCTTGATGTGCATGTATTCTTCCACTTCATCATATGGAACATAGAAACCAGATCCATGCGTACAAAATACAGATCCTGTTGGATTTCTGAAATCCGCTTCGCTATCATACCCTATTTTTTCTATTATTTCCTTGGCGTCTTCGCATGGATAATACCCGTCTAAAGCGCAAGAGAAAATACCTTTGCCTTTGGTATACGCGATGACTTCACTTTGATAATTCATTAATAAACGGACAGGTCCTTTACCATGTATTATCATATTTCCGTTTAATGTATCTTCTATCTCCACTTTGCAGTGTTTTGATTCAAGATCATATAAGGCTTTGCTTAATTGTTCGGATGGCAGAGTGAGTGTGAAATTGTAATAAGGTTCCAATAAGATAGAATTTGCTTTTTTTAATCCTTGTCTTACAGCTCGATAAGTTGCTTGTCTGAAATCTCCGCCCTCCGTATGTTTTAAATGGCTTTTACCGGCAACTAAGGTACATTTGATATCTGTGACAGGGGAACATGTTAATACGCCTTTATGCTCTTTTTCTTGAAGATGAGTAAGAATTAATCTTTGCCTGTTCATTGCTAGATCATCTAGTGATAAATCAGAATCAAACTGCATGCCACTACCTTGAGGTAAGGGTTCGAGTTTGATATGAACTTCAGCATAATGGCGAAGGGGTTCAAAGTGTCCAACCCCCGTAACTGTATTTGAAATAGTTTCTTTAAATAAAACTCTTCCTGTACCAAATCCAACTTTTATGCCACTTCGATCTTCAATTAATTTTTGAAGGACTTCCATTTGAATGTTTCCCATTAATCTTAGTGAAATCTTCTTTAATTTTTCATCGTAAGAAATATGAAGTTGAGGATCTTCTTTAGCTAATGTGTCACATAAGTCTTTCATTGACAATGGATCTACACCGTGAGGCAACAAAAGTTGATAATTCATATAAGCGTTTAGTAATGGTTCTTGGCTATCGTTTTCAATTCCTAATCCTTGTCCGACTTCAAACGAGGATAATCCTTTTAAAGCGCATACCATACCAGCTTGTGCTTCATTAATCATCTGGTATTGTTGTCCACTATATAAACGAATTTGATCAACTTTTTCTTCTGTATCGCCGATTTTTTGTTTGGTTTTTAATGTTCCACTTGTGATTTTTACATGGGTTAAACGGTTTCCTTGTTCATCACTTGAAATTTTGTAAACTTTAGCACCAAATTCATTACCATATTCTTTTTCGAAAGAGTATTCGGATATAGCGTCCATCAATTCTTT
>JAGHTX010000030.1 GCA_018065105.1 Bacillota bacterium | reverse complement strand
ATGACTCCTCCACCCATAGAAGCAGCTACACTTGAGAATACTCCGATAAATCCAGAACTAGTTCCCATGATAATAGGAACCTTTCCACCAATTGGCCCAATACTATACAATTGAATCAATGTTACAACTCCAGCGATAATCATCGCATTTTGAAGTAACGATACATATACTGGTTCAAAGTCTGATCCAGCAGCGATTCCACATGCACCACAGATAACGATTAATGGTGTTAAGTTTCCGACAAACATTGCCAACACGTGTTGTAAACCACATGCGATGGCTTGCTGTACAGGAACCTTCCCTTCGAAATCTTGTGGAGTTACAAAGTTTTCTTGCTCGTTATTCATAACACCCTCCGATTTACCTCTGTAAAATAACACATAAAAATAGCGAATTCAACTTTTTATTCAATCAATTAAAGCCTTTTTAAACAAATTAAAAAAATGTATTTTTATTGAAAAAATAAAAACGCTTACATAGCGTTTTGTTTCTTAATAGGGATAAATAAAACGGTTTGAATACCACCACAGACACCGATGTTTCCATCAATCAAATTATACGATTTACGCATAATATCCGTGCAATTTCGAGCATCCTGTATCGCATTAAATTCAGCACTTCCTCCACCAATTGTATCGATGAAACTATCTTTAGTAACTAACATCATAGCCCCTACATTTCTAGGAGAAGACGCTTCTTTTTTTACTAAACTACACAAGACGCCTTCTTCGTTGGATTCGTATAAATGCGTTGAAATCGAAGACAAACTTTCAGCATTTTTAATCTGAATGATCTCTGCCATAATACTCACCGCAATTTCCTTTGGTGATTGTGAACCAATCTTAAGACCAATTGGTGAATGTACCTTTTGAATCAACTCTTCGGATATTCCTTCTGCTCGAAGTCGATTAAATTCTAAAGCCACTTTCTTTTTAGACCCAATCATCCCTAAATAACGATACGGCTTATCAATCAATGCTCGTAAACATTCATAATCGTTATCGTGTTTAGGTGTCATAATCGCATAGTAACAATCTGGCAGGATGTGTTTTTCTAAATTCGAATACGAATCACAGATTACTTCATCCACATGCGATAGATTTAAAGAATCCAATAGATCTTGTCTCTCATCCATGATGTGTACGTGATACTCTAAATAAGAAGCAAGTTGAGATAAGGCATATCCAACATGTCCCGCCCCGAAGATATAAAGATGCTTATTTATATCAAACCAGGATTCATTAACTACATTAACATCTACATCGTGCTCGATTAAAGAAGCAATGACTTGTTCAAACAAAGAACTTGTTTGACAGATTTTCGAAGTAATTTTCTTAGCAGGATATTTAGTTTTCAAATCATTTTTATATTTAGAATAAATAGATTGAAACACTTCAGGAGTCACGATCGTATTCTCATCCATCTCCAGTAAGTTATATCTATGACATACTTCTTTTAGTGGTTTGTATAACGCTCTTAACCCAGCAACTAGTACAATTTCATCAACATTCTCATAAATAACTGGTTCATTTTCATTACACACTTTTAATGGTAATCTTTTAGAACCATCCGCTTCTATTAAAACTTCATCCACCATATCACATAAGGAAAGATAAAGATTCTTGTCTAACGGTCCCATTTTTAAAGAATCCACTCTTGTACCTGCCATACAATATCCATTTTCTTTGATTGATTTAAGAATTTCTTCTAAAGAACCAGAAAGAATGGTATCTTCCTCAATTTTCATATGCGTACTTGTACAAAT
>JAGHTX010000241.1 GCA_018065105.1 Bacillota bacterium | reverse complement strand
TCATTTCCGAGAACTTTGACTATTCAGAATCGGATATTATTAAACAATGGAACGATCCAGAATATTTAAAACAATTGTGTGAAGACTATGAGTTCTTAGATTTTCGCGATATTAATCGTTCTGCATACAAGGTGAAATTAGAGGGATATTTATTCCCAAACACGTATGAATTTAAAAAGGATGCAACCATCGATGAAATTACTCGTACTTTCTTAGATCACTTTAATCTGATTTATGATAAATACAACGATGATTTCAAAAACAGCAAATACACAGTACATGAACTTGTAACGCTAGCTAGTGTTGTACAATTCGAAAGTAGTTCTCCAGATAGTATGAAAACGATAGCTGGAGTATTCTATAATCGCATGAAAGATGGTATGCGTCTACAAAGTAGTGTAACCGTATGCTACGCATTATACGATGACTTTAAAGACCCAATGGATTGTGAAGTGAAAACCGATGTAAACTCTCCATACAATACATATATTCATGCAGGATTGCCAATAGGTCCGATTCTAAACCCTGGTGAAGATGCCATTATAGCGGTATTAGAACCAAAGAAGACAGATTACTATTATTTTGCCGCTGACATCTATGGAAATTGGGATGGAAAGATTCACTACGCAAAAACATTCGCAGAACATGAAAAAAACTGTAAAAAGATGGGTTTAATCCAAGAAGTTCCAGAAGAAGATGAATAAAAAGAGCTAAAAATCATTCGCTCTTTAATTTTCTATGCACTTGAAAAAGTTTTATGCTATAATCATATAGCACAAAAGGAGTAATACTTATGGCAGACAATGAAAAATTTTATGTTACCCAAAAAGGGTATGATGATTTAGTTAATGAATTAAACGAATTAGTACAAAATACACGTGCGCAAGTTATCCTTGAATTACAAGAAGCCCGTGCACAAGGGGACTTAAGTGAAAACGCCGACTACGATGCTGCAAGAGAACACCAAGCACAAGTTGAAAACCGTATTCGTGAATTGGATGCGATGATAAAAAATGCAGAAATCATCGAAGAAGAAGCGGATATTTTAAGCCAAGCCATTGTTCGTTTAGGAAGAACTGTTACTTTAAAAGATTTAAGCGATGGAGAAATGTACAAATTTAATATTGTAGGTTCTATCGAAGCAGACCCACTAAATGGTAAACTATCAAACAACACACCATTAGCTGCTGCAATTATGGATAAAAAAGTTGGAGATATCGTTAAGGTTTCCCACGTTGAAATTCCATATGAAGTAGAAATTTTAGAAATTGCTTAATTTGTTCCTAAAAAGTACAAAATTATTCGTATAAAGAGAAGGGTGATATTTATGAAACGCATTCTTCTCTTTTTTCTATTCTCATTATTTTTTCTTTTTACTTTTCAACAGAGATACCAGCCAGTGTCCCTGGAACTTGTTCAACCTACGACCAAAGAAATAGAACTCAAAGGAGAAATCAAAAATCCAGGTGTTTATACCGTTAAGTACAATGCTACGGTTGAAGAAGCCATTCGACAAGCTGGAGGCCTTAATGAAAAAGCAGATACTACATCGATCTCTTTAGTACGAGAAGTATTAAATCATGAAGTCATAGTCATTGGACAAAAAGAAGAATCTCAAAAGAAAATTTCTATTAACAGTGCCAGTTTAGAAGAATTGGTGACTTTACCAGGAATCGGGGAGAGTACAGCACAAAAAATACTGGAATATAGAAAGAATAAAAGCTTTTCGACTCTGGAAGAAATCATGGAAATCAAAGGGATAAAAGAAGGTATTTATTCAAAAATTAAGGATTATATATGTTTATGATTCCTTTTATTTATGCACTCTTCTTTGGCTTTTGGGGATGTCAAATTCTAAAAGACGGGTACGCTTTTCTTGTCTTTTCTATATTTCTATTTGTTTACTTATTTTTACGATTTCAAAAAAAGAGTTTTCTCTTTATCCCCTTATTTCTACTCAGTTTATTCTTACACATACTTCCTCAAACAAAGCCAACT
>JAGHTX010000182.1 GCA_018065105.1 Bacillota bacterium | reverse complement strand
CCATTTAGAATTCAACAAAATGGTGGGCCTGAATGGACTCGAACCAGCGACCTCACCCTTATCAGGGGTGCGCTCTAACCACCTGAGCTACAGGCCCATTTGCTGAATGCCTATATATAATAACATAATATTTTATTTGTGCAAGTCTTTTTTTAATTTTTTTAGCTTTTTTTACATTCCAAATAAACTGGAAATGCCTAACAAAAGAAAGATTGCGATAAACAATAAAATTGTCCATTGTTTAAAAGTATCTTTGGCATATGGATACGATTGCCATTGTTCTTTGATCCTTGGCCATTCGCATGCGACAACTCTAGATCCGAAAAAGGCAAGGGCTAATTCCATCATAGATAATCCCATTTGTAGAAAAGGAATATTGAGAGCTAACATCGCAAATAAATTGTTGATAAAATGCAGTGTCATTGGCAAAAGAATCGAATTATATTTCAATGATACATACGCAAATACCATTCCCAGCAACATTGTTGGAACGCATTGTTCAACATTCATATGTAACATGCCAAAGAACACACCTGAACAAATGATAGCTAAAGTTTTATTATAAGGAGCTATCGCTCTTAATACGATTCCTCGACATAGGATTTCTTCAAAAATCGGCGCAATGACGATAGAAGAAATTAATAACGCAATATTGTATATCCAAGAATCAGATAGAGTGAAATCAGGCTGGTAAAATGTGAAACCTGTTAATTTTGTCCATACAAGCTGAAGACACAACATAATAATATTGGTAACCATAACCAAGAAAAAAGTAGCTGAAATACCATTCAATACGGCGATTCTTGGAAATGGCTTTATATAGTTTCTAATCTGGATATGAAGACGATTGGTTCCATACAGCCAGCATACAACACCTGGAATAAAAGTGGATAAGAGCTCAATCACGCCCATGAGATCCCCACGAGAATCCACGAAGGAAACATCATTAAGAATCAGTCTTAAAAGAAGTGAGCTTCCAAAGCCGATTACCACTTGTAAAAAGACAAAGAGAAGCAAAACTTCTCCTACTCGTCTTATATCTCTATTAAAGTGTTTTCGTTCCATAGATTTATTCTTTCATCCTTGGATAAATGTATTTTTTCGCAAGTACATATGCGACATATCCATTCACAATACCTAATAAGATTGCGCCCAATACATCAGTAGGATAGTGGAAGCCCAAATACATTCTAGAAATTCCCATTAATAATCCTAGCGCAATGGCTAATATTCCCCACTTCTTATCACATGTTAGACAAACGCATACCGCCCATACAAAGGCAACCCCTGTGTGTCCACTAGGGAAAGATAGGTCATTTTCCTTTTTACCAATTAGGTGTAATACATCTGCATACGTCTCGTAAGGTCGAGCACGTGCAACAATAGGCTTTAAAATTATATTTCCAATAAGAAATTGAAGGATAATTCCCAAAGCGAGTACAATCCCGATTTTACGTGTTTTTTTGAAACAACATAGCACTAACGTAATAGCTATAAAAAACCATCCCGCTTTTCCTAAAAAGCTAATAAATTCCATGATAGGCGTCAACCACGGTTGTCTTACTACCTCTTGAAACCATAATAAAATTCCGATTTCCATACTTTTTCCCTCGCTTCAATACAATCATGATACAATACTTTTATTAGAAATACAAAAAAGGAACTTATTATGCACGTCTTCTTAACCAGTTCTCCATTTGGAGATTATCGTAGTACCCAGCCGGCTGATTTTTCAGGTTGGAATCCAGCCAATTTATTTATGGAAAACATCAAAAAATGTTGGATTCCAAACGCAAATATATTATATGTTGCTGCCGATCCAAACAATTACGAATTAAACGATCAAATCTCTAGAGATTTTCAAACCAAATTTAAAGAATCCGAATTATCTTTTGATTGTTTAGAAGTTTGCGATTATCGCTATCAGATTCATGGAGATTTACAATTCTATGATGTGATTGTTTTGGGAGGTGGGCATGTTCCTACCCAAAATCGCTTTCTTCATGAAATCAATCTTCCCGAAGAGATCCAAAGCTTTAAAGGAATTGTGATTGGAATCAGTGCTGGAAGTATGAATTGTGCAAGAATCGTTTATGCCCAACCGGAAGAGTGGGGCGAAACAAACATCCCTCATGAAAAGCGATTTCTTCCAGGTCTAAACGTTTGTGAAGTAAATGTCTTACCACATTATAATGCTGTCAAAAACGATATAATAGATGGATATCGATTGTTTGAGGATGTTACTTTTGCGGACAGCTATGGAAAACACTTTATTGTATTAGAAGATGGAAGCTATATATATGTCAAAGAGAACTCACCTGTCCTTTTTGGAAAAGGATATCTAATCCACGATGGACAAATGCATGTCCTATGTGAGAAAAATCAATATTATAATCTGGAGGTTTTATTATGATTAATATTGTTGTTTGTGGTCTAGGAGGCATTTCTAAACGTGTAGCCCAAGGCATTCAATTTGCGGAAAATGCTCATTTATATGGAATCTGTTCCCGTTCTCTTGAAAAAGCCAAAGCCTGGCAACAAGAAATTCCCGTGGAACACATTTTTACTTCTTATCAGGATGTATATGCCGATGCAGATGTAGATTGTTTGTATTTTTGCACACCAAACAATACACACTATAGTTTAGTTAAAGACGCACTCTGTAATGGAAAATCGGTAATGTGTGAGAAACCGATGGTTTACTCTTTTAAACAGCTAGAAGAGTTGTTTAAAATCGCTGAATCAAATCACTGTTTTCTTATGGAAGCTCAAAAGACAATGTTTTCCCCTTTATTGGAAAAGGTCTTAGAAGCAATTGAAAATGGAATTATTGGAAAAATCAAACATGTTGATGCCTCTTATTGTTTCGATATGCGTGCATACGCGGATCCTGACCAATGGCACTTTCAAAAAGGGGGCGGCGTTGCAGGAGATATTGGTGTGTATCCAATCTGTGGTGTATATAAAATCGCAAACAGCGCTCCTGCTTCCATTCAAATTTTCAAGAAAAATTATCAAGAGTATCCCGTTGATTTTGTTTACGAAGCCTATATCACTTTTGAAAATGGAGTTACCGGAAGCATTCATTCCAATTGGATTGAGAATAAAATTGATAAAGGATCCATGTTTATTTTTGGAGAACAAGGAACCATTGAAATTCCTGCCTTCTGGAAAGGAAAAATCGCCTATGTTCACAATGCCCGACCAGAAACAATCGAAGTTTCTTTTGATTCGGATTTCACCGCCGAAATTGAACATGCCGCTTCCTGCATAGAAAAAGGACTTTGTGCAAGTCCTATGTTATCTTTTGAAAAGACAAAAGAGATTTTATCTGCTTATCAAGAGTAGTCGTCTAGACTACTTTTTATTATTGTCTTCTTGTAAAATGTGTACTGTACTGAATCGGTCAACTTCAATTGTTTTTGAAGTTTCTCGACGATAATTGTAGTTTTCTTCATAATCCAAAACAAATAGAGAAGAATACAATATTTCTAAAATATAAGAAACGGATTCATTAATCGTATAATTACCAATTTTAGAATAAAGCTTTTCTTGTGTACTCATTCTTAATATACAATCGGCATAATGAGAAAGGGTATTGTCTCCAATGTTGGTAATCGCAATCAGAGGGATATGATTTTCATGGAGTATTTTAGCGGCTGCCACAAGTTCTGAAGTCTCTCCAGAATAAGAAATCACAATCGCACAGCTATCTTTTCCAGCACCATACGCATAAAATCTCGTTTCATTGGTTAGTGCATTGGTGATAACCTGTTTTCCGATTCGTAACATCTGGTGTTGAAATTCCTGACTTACGATATAGTTATTGCTGAAAGAAAAGACATACACCAAGCGAGAGTTATTGATAAAACTGACAGCTTTTTTTATTTCATCGAGTGAAATAAGCGCCAGCGTTTCATCAATGGTTTCTTTTTTCAATTCCGCCAGTTTATTCGCAATGCCTAGAATGGTATCTTTTTTATCAAATGGAAGATTGGCATCCACGTTGCTTTGGTGACTATCCAGATACATACATTCTTTCACAAAGGCATTTTGTAGCTCTTTCCAACCGGAATATCCCATTTTCTTAGCGATTCGCACCAATAAAGAAGGCGATGTATAGGTTACTTCCGCAATTTGCTTGGTCGTCATATCACGAATATCCATACGTTTTTCCAAAATGTAATCTACAATACCTTGTTCACTGTTTGAAAACCTTGTATTTTCTAATCGATCCTTAATTAACATACAACCACCTCACAGTTTAAATGTATCTTTATCAAATTTCACGATTTCTCGATCATAAGAAAGAATACCATTTACCTCTTCTTCTACATCACTCACCTGCGTATAGATAAGTCCAGCTAAACCTTCCTTCATCAGTGGTCCAGCTTGCTTCATTAACTCTTTACAAGCTATATTCAGGCTTTCTCTATTTGTATACCGTTGATATCCATAAGCACTTTCTAAAGCACTATGTCCTTGTATATTCCAGGCATATCCTCCATATTCACTGATCAAACAAATACGATTATCCAGCTTAGGAAGAAATAGATTTCTAAAATAAATATGAATAGATAGGAAATCTCCACAACCTTGATCAAACCATCCGCTTGTACTATCAAACAGACGCATATTATCTTCTTCCCTCAAAATCGAAGTAACTTGTTTCGCATGAAACTGTCCCCATCCTTCATTAAAGACGCACCAGCTAATAATAGAAGGATGATTTTTCAACAGTTGAATACTTTCCCTACATTCTTGAAGCCATTGTGCTTTAAAAGTTTCATTACGCTGTGAAAGGTCATGTTTTTTATCATCGTAATGATTCCACATGTATTTAAATAGAGTTGGTAGTATTGTTACCACATTTCCATTATAACTAGCTCCGCCATTGACCATGTCCTGAATGACTAACATGCCTAAGCGGTCACAATGATAATAGAAACGTCTATTCTCAATTTTTATATGTTTACGAAGGGTATTAAAACCTAATTCCTTCATTGTTTGTATATCGTAGATTAGGGCTTCATCACAAGGCGGAGTTAATACACCATCGCTCCAGTATCCTTGATCTAATAGTCCATGGATAAAAATAGGTTTATGGTTTAAAAAGACTTTATAATATCCATCCTCATCCTTCTCTTTGGTAATGAGTCGTAATCCAAAATAGCTTTCTACAAAATCCTTGCTCATTTGAATTGTAACATCATATAAATAAGGAGAATCTATTTCCCATAAATGCACTTCTTCGAGTGGAATAATTCTTTTCTCATTCGTAAATCCTTTTACGATTTGATTTCCAATTTTCATCGTATACGCTTCTCGTTCAGGAGAAGTAATCGTACATTCTATGGATTTTAAATCGTCTCTAGTCTGATAGAAAATGTCTTGAATATAATTTTCTTCCACTTCTTCCAGCCATACACTTTGCCATATTCCAGCAATGGGTGTGTACCACATACCTTCTCGTTTTAAGCGTTGCTTTCCTCGAGAATACATACTAGTATCTGTATAATCTTGCACACAAAGGATTAATTCATTTTCTTCTAAAAGATATTTAGAAATCTCTATTTCAAAAGGAGTGTAACCACCTTCGTGATAAAAGATTTCTTGATTATTTAAATATACATGACAAACCTGATCAACCGCTTCAAAATGGAGAATCACTTTTTTCCTAAAAGGAGTACGAAACCATGTTTTGTACCATAAATATTGATTTGGCTGTAGTACATCCAGGATTCCAGAACATAATGATCCCATCCCAAAAGGAACCACAATCTTTTTTGAGAAACGATTTGGCAAATTCTTTGAGTCGGTAATTTCACAATCCCAGATTCCATTCAAAGATTGATATGCTTCTCTTCTTAACTGCATTCTTGGATATTCTTGCCATACAGAAGACGGATCGATTGTATCGGTCCATCTGGTTTTTAGATGTTTCAGATTTTGGTTCTTAGATGGTGTAGTGTCTCGTAACATTTTAAGTAAATTCATGTTCATATTTTAACATATATAAAAGGAACAGCGTAACAAACTGTTCCTAGATTAGAATTCCTTCTAAATGATCCATCTCATGTTGAATGATTTGAGCAGTAAAGCCTTTATATGTCTTAATTCGTTTTTGGAATTTTTCGTTTAAATATTCCACTTTAATCGAATTATAACGGATGGTTTCTCTTTCCCCGTCTAAGGATAAGCATCCTTCAACTGCTTTATATGGTCCCTCTTTTTTTAGATATACTGGATTATACATAAGGACTGGTTTTTTATTTTCCATAAAAACGATGACTCTTTTTTGATAACCAATCATGTTTCCAGCCAATCCCACACAACGTTGGGAATTGGCGATTAGCGTATCTACTAAATCTTGTCCAATTTGGGCATCCTCTTTTGTCGCTTCTTTACTTTTCATAGAAAGAAAGAAGGTATCTCTTACAATTTCTTTATTCATAGTGTTTCCTTTCTTAGAAAAACAGGTCTACTGACCTGTTAGTTTTCGTTTAATAATTCTTTAATTCTTGCAGAAATCACATCAAAAGCGACTTGATTCATTCCACTGTTTAGAATAAAATCGGCATATTTCTTTGATGGTTCTACATACATATCGTGCATTGGTTTCACAGTCGCAACGTATTGTTCAAAAATTCCTTCTAAGTCACGTCCTCTTTCACGAACATCTCTTAAAGCTCTTCGCATAATACGATCGTCCGCATCGGCTTCAACAAACACCTTGATATCCATTAAATCTAACAATTCCTTATTTTCAAATACTAAGATTCCTTCAATAATCATAATGCGACTTGGATAGATTATATATGTTTCTTTAGAACGATTGTGTTGTGTAAAGTCATAGATTGGGCATTCGATTGGGTTTCCCTTTTTTAATTCTTTGACATGTTGAATCAACAAATCGGTTTCTAGTGCATCTGGGTGATCGTAATTAATCTTTTTTCTTTCTTCAAAAGGAATATCATCATGACATTTGTAGTAGTTATCATGATTGATGACTGTGATTTTATCTTGAAATGCATCTTTTAAACGTTTTGTGAAAGTCGACTTTCCTGAGCAGGATCCACCTGCAATACCAATGATAATAGTTTCCATAAGCTTCCTCTTTTTCTCTAGATTAATAATACCCTATAAGCAAGAAAAAAGCGAAACTTTTTAGGTTTCGCTTACATGTTATAGTTTTAAATCTCCAGGTTTTACCCAACCTTGTTTTTCAACAATTTTGTGAACGATTAATGAGATAATGGCTGGTAAGATGAATGAGATCAATACAAGTCCAATCCAATCCATACTTGTGATGGCAGCTTTTGCTCCGCTTGCCACATCAGCAACCCATCCAGTGTATACACCGATTTGTCCAACGAATCCGCATGTTCCCATACCACTTGATACAGCCGCACCGTTCATTTGAAGGTGGAATACGCAAGTTGCGATAGGCCCAGTAATTGCTGAAGCTACGATAGGAGCAATCCATACTTTAGGATTTTTAACGATGTTTCCCATTTGAAGCATGGAAGTACCAATACCTTGAGAAATGAATCCACCGATTCCGTTTTCTTTAAAAGAAATTACCGCAAATCCAATCATTTGAGCACAACATCCAGCAACAGCAGCTCCTCCGGCTAATCCTGTTAATCCTAAAGCTGCACAGATAGCCGCTGAAGAAATAGGCAATGTAAGAGCGATACCTACAATAACAGATACTAGAATTCCCATTAGGAATGGTTGTAAATCTGTTGCCCACATAATAACGTTTCCTAACCACATAGCCGCTTTTCCTAGACCTGGCGCAATTAATGCGGAAAGGGCAACCCCTACTCCAATTGTAACCAATGGAGTTACTAAGATGTCTACTTTTGTTTCTTTACTTACAGCTTTACCAATTTCACTGGCAAGAATAGCGATAAATAATACAGCTAATGGACCTCCGGCTCCTCCTAATGCGTTCGCAGAGAATCCAACAGTAATTAATGAGAATAATACTAGTGGTGGACACTTTAAGGCATATCCAATCGCAACAGCCATGGCAGGTCCACTCATTGCAGAAGCTAAACCACCAACTGTATATTCAACTCCGCTGACTACCGCTACTGGAGTTGTTAAAGCAGCAATGTGAAATTGTTGTCCAAATGTGTTAATAATAGTTCCAATTAATAGCGAACAGAATAACCCTTGTGCCATCGCTCCTAAGGCATCAATTCCGTATCGTTTTAATGAAATTTCAATATCTTTTCGTTTTAAAAATTCGTTCATTTTTAAAATCTCCTCTCTATTACGAAGACTATTATACACACTTTTTCACAAAAGAAAAGACATTTGTGTATACAAGTGTCTTGTCACCTAAAGTTTTTACTGTAAACGTTTACATATACATTTTTTCATTATAAAAGGACTAGAACTAGTTCTAGTCCACAATCTTTTATCCAAAGTATTTATCCACAGTTTTTCGAGTTGAGCCTTTTTCTGCGATCATTTCTCTAAACATTTCTTCGATTTTCTTTCCAACACCCGCTTTATATAGGTCTGTAAAGAATACATTTTCGTTCGATAGTACAGGAACCAATTGATCCGTTAAGCTATTTGGATTTCCTACTTCAATCGTTTTGAATTGTTCGGTTAGCTCTTCATTCATTGGATCTGGTGCTAATTCATAGGCATTACCTTGATCGTCCACACCTAACATATAACGAAGCCATCCAGCAATTCCTAAAGGAATGGCAACCAATTCTTCCGCTGTTCCTTTTTGAGCTACATACGTTTTAATGGTTTCTCCAAAACGAACACCTACACCTTGGGATACATCGGTTGATAGACGTAAGTTCGTATCTCCTAAATATTCATTAGGGAAACGATCGTTAAATAATTCATCGGTGAAAGCTTGTGGAGAAATAATTTTTGGATCCACGATAGCTGGCATTCCTTCTCCATAGGCAACTGTTCGTCCCATTTTTAATAGAACTGGATCTTTTAATCCATCCGCAAACAAATCAATACCGAGTACTACTTCTAGCGGTCCTAAGGCAGAGTGAACTGGATTTAAACAGGCAGTAACTTTCATTCTTTCTGATAAGTTAACTGTGTTACGATCCGCCATATATACACCATTTCCATTTTCTAAGGCTGGTCTTCCATTTGGAAAGCTATCTTCAATCACTAGGTATTGTGGTCCTTCTGCATTGATAAATGGAGCGATATACGTACGTTTTGAAGTGATAACTGGTTGCATGTTTTCAATACCTGCATCTTCTAAATCTTTTGCGATAGCTTCACTTGGTCTAGGTGTAATCTTATCAATCATTGTCCATGGGAAAGAGACTTGTTTGTCATCTTCTAAATACGCTAAGAAATCTTCGGTGACATATCCTCGTGACATCCATTCTTTTGCGATAGTAGTCACGGATTGTTTTAATAAATCTCCATTGTGCGAACAGTTATCCATAGATACTAGGGCAAGTGGTGTTTTTCCGTGATTGAATCTTTCATACAACATTGCACACACAATAGCCATAGCGGAAGTTGCTTTTTCTGGTCCACCTTCAATTTCTGCTTGTACATAAGGGAAATACGATCCATCGGCTTTTTTCAACGCGTATCCTTTTTCGGTAATGGTAAAAGATACCAATTGTAAGTCTTTACTTGTGAAAACTTCTTTTAAACGATCTCTTTGTGTTGCTTTAACCGCTTCTGCCATAGATCCTAATACACGATTGATTCTTGTTCCATCTCCTTTTAAGATAACAGACAATCCTAAACAATCATATGGTGTATAGATTTGATCGACTACATCAAAGTCAAAAGTTTCGATACATGTAAGCCCACGGTCCAAATCACCTTGTTCAATCAATCCATCCGCAATGCCCCCAATAAATACACGGAAGATATTTCCAATCCCAAAGTGTGCCCATCTTGGCGCTTCCACTGCTTTTTTTGATACAGCATCTACATCATAGTCTGGAAGAATAAAGCCTCTTTCTTCCCAGGCACTTCTATCCTTGATGCCTATTCTAGTTAGTTTCATTTTAAAATCTCCTTGTTTATGTATAAAAATCCTTATAAACAGTATACAAGAAAACAACTGTTGAAACAAAAAAAGAATGGCTCTTTTCAAAGTCATTCTTTCAAAGAAACAAGCAATTTTACAGAGAATTATGGATTTTATGTAAAATTGAACTTATCCAAATAGTTTTTTATCGGTTCCTTTTTCAATTTTAAAATTAATTACTAATATTAAACAGGCAATCATCATGGCTGTACAAATTAGATATAGATTATTATACGTTGTTATATCTAGAATGTTTCCTGCAACATTTTGGAAAAGGATAGATACTAAGTTTTTTAACGTTGCCACAAATGCCAACGCTGTAATTTGTTGATGTTCATCAAATAAGGTATTTATCACTTTTAAATTAATCATGATATAAAGCATACCCGCTGGATGTTTTACCAAAAGAGTAATGAGTACTATCAAGTTCAATGGCATATTCAATCCATAAATAAGGCATTGCAACAGTACCATGCTACATGAAATGAGCAATAGAGTTTTATTGGAATAACGATCCATAAACTTGCCAGAAAATAAAACAAATGGTGTTTCGCAGAAGACAGCTAATGACAATACAGTGGAAGCAATTCCCGTATCTAGTCCTCGATCTACTAACATAGAAGGAATATAGGTATTTCCCATATTTGTGATCGCATAAAATACTGCACAAATTAGTAGATAATATAAATACATCTTATTCTTGAATAAATCTGTTGTTTTATATTTTACAATACCGTTGTTTCGAACCTGCATATTGGGCTTGGTAAGTATACACCCCATAGCACACAATAAAGAGATCAGCACAAACACAATAAAGATGGATTGGGGAGATACTTTTGAATACAGCATACCTGCAATTTGTGTTCCTGCTGCATACCCCCATGTTCCCCAAATTCTTATTTTTCCATACTCATAAGGAGATGAGGTTGCAATCTTTTCCATTATTGGATTGATTCCATTTAAAATAAGAAGAACCAGACTGTAAAACAGCGTGATTGTATAGATGGATTCACTCATCATAAAACCAATAGATCCGACACTGGCAATAACCAATAATACTGCATTCACTTTCTTGGCTTCATAGCGGTCACAAAGTTTAGCTATAAACGGTTGTGTTATTAGTGATGCAAGAAAAGAAGCCGATACAACCAATGAAACCTCGCTCGGTTTATATCCCATCCCCATTAAATAGACAGATATCAAAGCACTAAATAATGCCCAGGATAGATAGTAAAAATTAATCATCAGAAAATAACTAAAATAACTGTTTTTTAACTTATTCATTTTTCTCCTCCTTAGAAATAGATGAACATACAAAGTTTTCATCTATGTTTATTTGAGATTTTTTACTCACTCAAATTCCATGTCCTCCTTTCACATACATACTATTCATATTGTGAATTATTTTCTAGAGATTCAGCCTTTATATCAATTATATTCACATTATATTCACAATTATTTAATCTATTTGTAAATTTCACTCACAAAATAAATAAGCATCCACAACAGATGCTCATCTCTCTAGATTGGTAATTTCTTTTTTATGAAGAAATAATTAAAATAAATCGTATTTGTTAATGTAGTTACTATATCTGAAATCAGTTCTGCTAAAACAATCGCATAAACTGCATAAGATGGAAACATTTCTGGCAATATAAAGATTAATGGAATTAATAATATGATTTTTCTATAAAACGCAAAGAAAAACAAGACACCCCAAACACAGATAACACCTTGCACTATTACTGTAGCTAAAGCTACACCTTTGATTCCCATTTGAAAATAATAGATAAATATTGGGTCTAGCAAGATATTTAATCCTGCACCTAATAAATTTGTGACCATTCCAAACCTATTGAAGCCTTGCGAATTAATGAAATAATTTAGTCCTACAGATAATTGAACAAAGATCGTTCCGATACAGTAAATTGTTACATAATCCAGTGCATATTGTATAGTTTCTTCACTAGCACCATATACAATATAGAATCTGCTTTCTTAATAGTAAGACAATAACTGTAATTAGAATAGATACAACAACCAGCGAAGAAAAACAGTTTATTAGGATATGGTCAGCATCCTCCGTATTTCCTTCACCTAGTTTAATTGAACTTAAGGGAGATTCTCCTCTTCCAAGCAATCCATTGAAAGCGTTAATAATTGTTGTCAGTGGAACACATAAACCGATAGCTGCCATGGCAAGTTGTCCGTTTGGCATTCTTCCTATATAAATTCAATCCACTATGTTATAAATCAAGGTAATAATCTGTGTGCATATTGAAGGGATTGCTAACGAGCACAACAATGTTAATATTTTTTCCTTTTCTAATCTTTCCTGCATAATTCTTCTCCCTTTTCCCTTTCACATACTATTTTATTTTTTGCGAAATAAATCTCCATATTACATCGAATTTTATCTATTATATTTACATTTTAATCACGTACTTTTAATATATTTGTGAAAGGCGATTACATTATGTTACTGAGAGATCAAATGAAAGAATATCCTTTTTCAAATACAGAAAGGATCATTGTAGATTTTATATTAGAAAAAAACGAAAACATTAGAAATTATTCGACAAATAAGATTGCCAAAGAAACCTATACCAGTCCATCTTTACTTGTCAGAATCGCAAACAAACTCGGTTTTAACGGATGGAGCGTATTTAAAGAAGCGTATTTAAAAGAAGTCGATTATCTAAACAATCATTTTGTCAACTTAAACGCAAATATCCCTTTTCAGGCAAATGATACAATTATGAGCATTTCTAGAAAAATATCTAAATTACATTCAGAAAGCATCGATGATACATTATCGCTGAT
>JAGHTX010000106.1 GCA_018065105.1 Bacillota bacterium | reverse complement strand
CCATATGTTGACTTAGACGTATGTGTTAAAAATGCTAAAAACTTAATCATCGCTGCTGAAAACTGCAACGAAAAAGACTCAGGAGCTTACACTGGTGAAGTTTCTGTTCCAATGTTAAAAGAAGTTGGAATCACTTACTGTATTATCGGTCACTCTGAAAGACGTACATACTACAATGAAACAGACGCTGCTTGTGCTGCAAAATGTAAACGTTTATTAGCTGACAACATCATCCCTATCTTATGTATCGGTGAAACTGAAGCTGAATATGATGCAGGAAAAACTGCTGACGTTATCAACGCTCAATTAAACGGATCATTAGCAGGATTAACTGGTGAAGAAGTTGCTAAGATGGTTATCGCTTACGAACCAATCTGGGCTATCGGAACTGGAAAATCAGCTAACGAAGAAACAGCTGAAGCTTGCTGTAAATGTGTTCGTGATGTAGTTAAAGGATTATATGACGAAGTTACAGCTGAAGCAGTTCGTATCCAATATGGTGGATCTGTAAAACCAACAAACATCAAATCATACATGGCTTGCCCAGATATCGATGGTGCTTTAATTGGTGGAGCTTCATTAAAAGTTGATTCATTCAAAGAAATCATCGACGCTACAAAATAATTAAAATTTTGTATCTAAGTGCCTAGAAATAGGCACTTTTTTTGTGCTTTTTCGAAAAAAATTCAAAATTTTAGAAAAATTGTTGAAATTCGACACGAGTCCGCGATTTATGAACACGTGTTTTCGATTCGTATGAATTCTTGTGTGAACAATGTGTGATATTTGTGGGATTGACTATGAATCATGATTAACTAGAATACAAAACGGCAAATGTGTTCGTATAACGTAGACAAAAACACCTCTAAAACCTTGCCAAAAAGGGGCGCGAGTTGATTAATTGTACAAACCATGGTATGATTCATTTGAACTTATTCCAGAAAAGGGGGTAGAGTAAAAATGAATTTTGTTGAAAACAATGGTAGTAAAATAGCAGCAGTACTATGTGTTGCATCATGTTTTCCTGTAGTAGCTACAATCTATGCATCTGGAAATCAACCAGGAGCACAACCTGAAAACACTGTTAATGGTGAATCAAAAGCTGCAAAAGGATGGCAAGAAATTGAAGGAAAGAGCTGGTTCTTCAAGGAAGATGGAGCTGTAGAAAAGGAAGCACCTAAAACTGTAGCTAAAGTATCTACTACAATTTCAGACAATGTTAGCCAAAGCGTTGTAGGAACAACAAAACAATATGTTGAAGAAATTAATGAAGAAGCCGTAGCTGCTCCAGTATACGAAGAAGAAGTCGTATTTGAGCAATTAGAACCTGTTCAAGAAGAACAAGTGATTACACAAGATACATATGTTGAAGAAACTCCAGTTGTAGTTGCACCTATCGAAGAAACATTCGTAGAAGATGCAATTATGGATGAAGTGGTTGTTGAAGATGAAACAGAAGTAACTATTGAAGATGTATTATTCGAAGAACCTGAAAACATGGAAGTTGTAATTGACGATTCTGAATATGAAGAAGCCGAAGAAGAATACGTTGAAGAAGCTCCAGTTTATGAAGAAGAAACTCCAGTATACGAAGAAGTATATGAAGACACTTACCAAGAAGAATATATCGAAACACCAGCACCAGTTGATCCAGTATATGATGACTATAACTATCAAGCAACATCTACAGGACAAGCAATTGCCGATGCTGCAATGGGATTAATCGGAGTTACTAATGGATGGCAATGTACTGAAGTTGCAACACAAGCGTTAATCAATGCCGGTGTTCAAGGTGTTCCAGTATGTTGGCCAGATCAATACCAATACTATGGAACAGTATCATACGATGCATCTGTAGGAAGTTTAGCTTACTACTACAATGGTGGTAGAGGTGTTGACCACATCGCCGTATATGTTGGTGATGGAATGTGTGTTCACGGAAACTTTGATGGACAAACAGTATATTATAGCGAAACAACAGCTGATGGTAGTCCAGACTACTATGTAGTATTTGAATAAAATTTAATTTGAAAAACTTGGTATTTACCAAGTTTTTTTTTATTATAAATAGGGGAGAATTTTATATGAGAATTGGACAAGCGGTAGATATCCACCAACTTGTAGAAGGAAGAGATTTGATCTTAGGTGGAGTAAAAATAGAACATACAAAAGGATTATTAGGGCATTCTGATGCCGATGTGTTAACACATGCGATTACGGAAAGCATCTTGGGAGCTCTTGCGTTAGGGGATTTAGGAAAACACTTTCCAGATACAGACCCAAAGTACAAAGGAGTTAACTCTTTATTTTTATTAGAAAATGTATATAATATGATGAGTGAAAAAGGATATAGAATCGGAAATATCGATGCGACTATTTTAGCGGAACGTCCTAAGATGGCACCACATATTCTTTCTATGCGAGAAAATATCGCTAGAACACTTCATTGTGACATCGATCGAGTTTCTATTAAAGCCACACGCGGAGAAAAATTAGGCTTCGTTGGACACGAAGAAGGAATTGTTTCCATGTGTGTTTGTTTATTGGAGGAAAATTCGTGAGACTAGTTATTCAAAGAGTAAAACATGCCTCTTGTACAATAGATGGAGTAGTCCATTCTAAAATCGAAAAAGGGTTCTGCGTATTTGTTGGATTTACACACGACGATACGAAGGAACTTGTTTCAAAAATGGTTAGAAAACTTTCTAAGCTTCGTGTCTTCGAAGACGAAGAGGGCAAGATGAACCGTAGTTTAGAAGATGTAAATGGATCTATCTTATCCATTTCACAATTCACTTTATACGCTTCTTGTAAGAAAGGAAATCGTCCTGGATTTACCGATGCGGCTCGTCCAGAAATTGCGATTCCTTTGTATGATTTCTTTAATGAAGAAATCGCAAATACAGGCATTCCTGTACAAACGGGTGTGTTCGGAGCGGATATGAAAATTGATTTATTAAATGATGGACCAATTACTATTATTTATGATAGTAAGGAAATGTTTTAGGAGGATGTATGTTGGCATTAGAATATGGATTAGATGACATCATTGAAATGAAAAAGGAACATCCTTGTCACAAGTCTAAGGAATGGAAAATCATTCGAATGGGAGCCGATATTCGTATTAAGTGTATCGGGTGTGGTGCGAGTGTATTGATGCCTAGACAAAAATTTGAAAAGAAAATAAAAAAGATCGTAAGAAAAGCAGGAGAATCGGAGGAATAAAATATGGCATTAACAGCTGGAATCGTAGGATTACCTAACGTAGGAAAATCCACATTATTTAACGCAATCACAAAGAGCCAGGTAGAAGCGGCAAACTATCCTTTCGCAACCATCCAACCTAACGTTGGTGTTGTAGAGGTACCAGATGCACGTGTAGATCGTTTGGTAGAAATTTTCCACCCAAAGAAAACTATCTATACAACATTCGAATTTACAGATATTGCAGGACTAGTTCGTGGTGCCAGTAAAGGAGAAGGTTTAGGAAACCAATTCTTATCAAACATTCGTTTAACCGATGCGATTTGTCACGTGGTACGTTGTTTCGATAACCCAGATATTACGCACGTAGAAGAAAGCATTGATCCAATTCGTGATATTGAAATCATCAACCTGGAATTGGTTATGGCCGATCTTCAAACGGTAGAAAATCGTATTTCAAAAGTTGAAAGAAAAGCGAAGAGTGCGAAAGACAAAGAAGCACAAGCTGAAATGGCTTTATTAACTCGTTTAAAACCATTCTTAGAAGAAGGAAAACCTGCGCGTGCTTTAGAAATGGACGAAGATGAAAAAGTTATCTTAAAAGGATACAATTTACTAACAAATAAACCAGTTATCTATGTATGCAACTTAGATGAAGAAGGAGTTATGGATCCTGAAGCGAACGACTACTATCAACGTGTTGCCAAATTCGCAGCCGAAGAAAACAGTGGAATCGTATCTTTATGCGCAAAAATGGAAGAAGAATTATCTGGATTGGACAAAGAAGAACGCGATGAATTCTTGGCTGAATTAGGTGTTTCTTGTTCTGGATTGGATATCTTAATTCAAAAGGCATACGCTGTATTGGATTTATGCACATTCTTAACAGCAGGAGAAGACGAATGTCGTGCTTGGACTTTCAAAAAAGGAATGAAAGCTCCAGATTGTGCTGGTGTAATCCACACCGATTTCAAACGTGGATTCATTCGTGCAGAAGTATATCGTTTTGAAGACATGGATGAATTAGAAAGCGAACAAGCAATTAAAGAAGCTGGTAAATTACGTTTGGAAGGTAAAGAATACGTAGCCCAAGATGGAGACGTAATGCACTTCCGTTTCAACGTATAGGATAGAATATGTTTCATTTTGATTTGAGTACAATAATATATAGAGGAATTGGAGTTGTGTTGGCTCTAGGAATTCATGAAGCAGCGCATGCCATTGTATCCTTTATTATGGGAGATCCTACCGCAAAGGAAAAAGGAAGAATTACCTTAAATCCATTAGCTCATATTGACTGGGTTGGATTGGCATTTATGTTGCTGTTTGGAATTGGATGGGCAAAACCAGTGCCGATTGATCCATATTATTATAAGGATAGAAAAACAGGAATTGTTTGGACCGCCTTTGCCGGACCTATTGCCAATTTCCTATTATCCTTTGTGTGTGTATTCTTGTATTTTTTCACCTTCAGATTATTATACGGAATTGCGCTAATTGGGCCATTTATTCAAAACGTTCTATCGTTCACGGCTACAATTTCAGCTTCTATTGGAATCTTCAACTTGATTCCAATTCCACCACTAGATGGTTCAAAAGTATTGTTTGCGATATTGCCGGATGATTTGTATTATCGTGCCATTCAAGAGAACAATATATGGGTAATTATTCTAATGGCTTTAATTGTGACAGGTGTAATCGGACATCCGATTTCCTTATTAACGGGAAATTTGATTTCTATATTCTCTAATTTTTGTATGATGTTTATCTAGACCGAGTAAAATCGGTCTTTTCTTTTGAAATTTTTTAAAGAAAATTAACAAAAGTAAGGAAAATGTAAGGATATAATCGGATAATAAGATTAGGAATAGTAGTACATAAGTTCCAGGAGGAGGATATTATGAATAAAAAGGAGAATCTAACTAAAATCGAAATTTTAGTTGGAGAAAGAGAATGGGAATCCTTCATGAAGAAGGATGGTAAGCTTTTCTTTAAAAAAATGGGCGAAAAGAATTTGTACTTATTTAAAGGGAAGAGTGCACGCTATAATGGAATGATCAGTGAAGCGGTTGTGCAATATATGGGAGGAGATATAAATCCATATAATCTAGTCAATGTATTTGAAACACACGGTCTAGTGATTATTCCTGCGGAAAGAACAATTAAAAAAGGAAACAAACAAATTGTATTAAAGAAACAATGTATGCAGATGTTAGAACAGCTTTTGATTGATTCTCAAGTGGTGCATTCACGAGAATTGTTGAAAGCGACCGTAAAAGAAAAGGGAGTTCCAATGGATGATAATGCACTCAATGCCTGTATGTGTCGCTTGCGTCGAGACTTAAAAGAGATCGATAGCGAAGACCTGATCAAAACTTACTCTTCTTTGGGGTATAAATGGGTTCCTGAAGTAAAACGATTTTATCGCTAAAAAAGTAAACGCTTACAAATTTTAAAGGTTGACAAATTTATTTCGATGTGCTTAATTTCCTTGAAAATGGGTTTTATTCTATGTATAATACCCTTTGTATCGGGAGGAAATTATATGAATCATAACTTTGAATCGAAAGAAGTCTTTGTTGAAGCCTTAAAACAAGAAGTTTCTAAAACATTCGGTCGTGAATTCGAAACATCACACACATTAGAAAGATATCTTGCGTTAGGGAATTTGGTTCGTGAT
Organism: Bacillota bacterium; assembly: GCA_018065105.1. Taxonomy (GTDB): domain Bacteria; phylum Bacillota_I; class Bacilli_A; order Erysipelotrichales; family Erysipelotrichaceae; genus Floccifex. The sequence goes on along the minus strand of JAGHTX010000106.1, from coordinate 15,720 downwards.
TATATCGGTGTAAATTGGAAAGAGTCTAAGGAAGCTGTAAAAAAACACGGAACAAAACAACTTTACTACTTCTCAATGGAATTCTTAATGGGACGTTTATTCACAAGTAACCTTATGAACCTTGGATTATACAATGTTGTAAAAGAAGGATTAGCTGATCTTGGAATGGACATCAATGAAATGGAAGAAGTAGAAAGTGATGCTGGACTAGGAAACGGTGGATTGGGCCGCTTAGCTGCTTGTTTCTTAGACTCATTAGCTTCTTTAAATTATGCTGGTCACGGTAACTGTATCCGTTATCGTTATGGATTATTTAAACAAAAAATCGTTGACAACAAGCAAGTTGAATTACCAGATTGCTGGTTACGTTACGGAAATATCTGGGAAGTTTGGAAACCACAACACGCTTGTATCGTTAACTTTGGTGGATACGTTGATGGACGTATGGATGAAAATGGTGTATTCCACTCAAATCACCACCCAGATTTCGTAGTTAAAGCCGTACCTTATGATGAACCAATCGTAGGATACGATACAAAAACTACAAACACATTACGTTTATGGGATGCTCAAGTAGCAGAAGAATTCGCTCAAGCTGGAAACTTAACAAAATACTTAAACGATGTTCAAGCTTTAACTACTAACGTATACCCAGATGACTCAACTCCAGAAGGAAAAGAATTACGTTTAAAACAAGAATACTTCTTCGTTTGTGCTGGAGTTAACCAAATTATCAAAGAACACTTACGTGTATACCCATCATTAGATAATTTAGGTGATAAAGTTGCCATCCAATTAAATGACACTCACCCAGTATTAGTAATCCCTGAATTAATGCGTCGTTTATGCGATGATTACCACTATGGATGGGATCAAGCATGGGAAATTTGTAAAAAGACTGTGGCTTACACTAACCACACAGTTATGGCTGAAGCCTTAGAAAAATGGGATCAAGGAACAGTAGCTAAATTATTACCACGTGTTTACATGATCATCCAAGAAATCGACCGTCGTTTCCGTGCATGGGTTGATTGGAGAGGATTAGGACACTTAAATGATAGTGTTGCGATCTTAAAAGGTGGACAAGTACACATGGCTCACTTAGCTATCGAAGGTGGACACTCAGTAAACGGTGTTGCCAAAATCCACTCTCAAATCTTAGTTGATGACTGCATGAAAGATTTCGCTACAATCTATCCAGATATCTTCTCTAACAAAACAAACGGTATCACTCACCGTCGTTGGTTAATGTACTCAAACCCACAATTAACTAGCTTATTAGAAGATACTATCGGAGATAGCTTCAAGAAAAATCCACAAGATTTAGAAAAATTAATGGCTTATGTTGACGATCCAATCGTTCAAAACCGTTTCATGGAAGTTAAAATGCAACGTAAACAAATCTTAGCAGACTATGTTAAGAAAGAATTAGGAATCGAAATCGATACTCGTTCAATCTTTGACTGCCAAGCTAAACGTTTACACGCATACAAACGTCAATTATTAAACATCTTAGGTGTAATGCACACTTACTTGGAAATGAAACAAAACCCTTACTACAGAATTTACCCAAGAACAATGTTCTTCTCTGCTAAGGCGGCTCCAAGTTATGCATTAGCTAAAGAAATCATCAAATTAATCAACATGGTTGCTAACAAGATCAACAATGACCCAGAAACAAATAAATACTTAAAAGTTGTATTTATCCCTAACTACTCTGTTTCAATTGCTGAAATCTTATTAAATGCTGCTGACGTTTCAGAACAAATCTCTACTGCAGGTAAAGAAGCTTCTGGTACAGGTAACATGAAATATATGATGAACGGAGCAATCACATTAGGTACATTAGATGGAGCTAACGTTGAAATCGTTGAACAAGTTGGATACGAAAATGCTGAAATCTTCGGATTAAAAGTTGAAGACATCAACGAAATGAAACGTTTAAACTCATACAATGCATGGAACTGTTACAACCAAAATGGTGCAATTCGTCGTGTAATTGAATCATTACGTAACAGAACTTGGTCAGATAACCCAGAAGAATTCCGTTTAATCTTCGACGACTTAATGATGAAGAACGATGAATTCTACGTATTAGCTGACTTCGAAGCATACTGTCATGCACAACGTCGTGTTTCTGAACGTTACAAAAACACAAGCGGATGGGCTCGTACTATGTTAGTAAACATTGCTAAATCAGGATACTTCTCATCAGACAGAACAATCGAAGAATACGCTACTCAAATTTGGGGATTAGACAAAGTAAACTTTGATTAATTCATAAAGAATCTTTAAGCATCGCGAAAGCGGTGCTTTTTTGTGCTAAAATGTCTTTGAGGTGAAAAACTTATGAAACGAATTTTATTATTAGGGGCAACTGGTTCTATTGGACTTCAAACGGTAGATGTCATTGAACAACACCCTGATTTATTTACATTAGTTGGTGTTTGTGCGGGAACACAAACCGAAGTCATTAAGGACATCGTAAAAAAACACCCATCGATTGAAGTAGTAGGAATGGCTACACCGATTGAAGTTGACAACTTTGCCGGAGAAGTATTCATCGGTGATACATGTATGGTTGATTGTATTCAAAATGTTGAATACGATATTTTAGTCAATGCGGTTGTTGGATTTAGAGGATTGAAACCAACTTTAGCTTCTTTAGAAAAAGGAATTGATGTTGCCTTGGCCAATAAAGAAAGCTTAGTGGCTGGAGGAATGCTTGTTCGTGAAACGCTACAAAGAACAGGTACAAAATTATATCCAATCGATTCCGAACACTCTGCAATTTTCCAATGTCTACAAGGAAATGCAAGAGGAGATATTAAACGATTGATCATTACAGCCAGTGGAGGAAGCTTCCGTGATAAAACACGAGATGAATTAGGAAATGTAACGGTTGAACAAACTTTGAACCATCCAAACTGGTCCATGGGAAAACGTATTACTGTGGATAGTGCCACTATGGTCAACAAAGGATTTGAAGTTATCGAAGCCCACTTCCTATTTGATCTAGGTTATGATCAAATCGATGTTGTATTACACAAGGAAAGTGTTGTGCACTCTATGGTTGAATACAACGACAATGCGGTCATTGCGCAAATGGGATCTGCGGATATGCGTTTACCGATTCAATATGCCCTTTGTTATCCGGACCGTCCGGTATTAAAAGAAGATCGTCCTTACGATATGACAAAAACGCACGATTTGCACTTTAAGGAAATGGATTTTGATCGTTATCCAATGTGCCGATTGGCTTATGAAGTCGGTCGTAAAGAAGGAAATTTAGGAGCGGTCTTTAATGGAGCAGATGAACAAGCGGTGCAATTGTTCCTGGAAGAAAAGATTTCTTTCCTACAAATTGAAGAAAGTATTCAAAAAGCGATTGAAAATGCTACATACATTTCTAATCCTACTTTGGAAGAATTAGAAGAAAGTGATTTAAAGGCAAGAGCTTTTGTCAAAAGTCTTTGGTACTAGACCTACACTCAAATATAGGGTAAAATATAATGGTTAGATAGGAGTGATGTCATGAAAAAGAAACATGTAAACAGAGTAATGGCAGGAATTATGGCGACTGCTTTATTAAGTCCAATCGTTCCGGCAAATGTACAGGCAGAAGAATATGCTCCTGTAGGGTATATGAGTTCTGGGCAATTCTTAGATACATTTGCGTTAGTCATATCTTATGTATCCGACGAGTATGGACAAGTTGTACCATACGCAAGCTTTTTAACACAAGCAACTTATGATAACTATGAACACATCCTTTGGGGTAAACAAGTATTTGATACATTACCTTATGAGGTTCAAGCAGAAATAGAATGGGTATTAACGGTAAGTACAGGTGTTAGCTACAATGCACTAGCTGCACAAGCTTTTGGAATTCAAGCACAAATTGCTGCTCAAATGGAAGCCGAAAGACTTCAGGCAGAAGCCCAAGCTGCTCAAGAAGCCCAAGCTCAACAAGAGTTTGTTGGACCGGTGTTTGAAGAACAACCAATTGCTCCAGCGGAAGAAGTGGTTCCTGAACAACCAGTGGAAGAAGTAAAACCAGAAGAAGTGGGTCCTGCTCAAGAAACACCTGTTGAACAAGAACAACCTGTTGCTGAACAACAACCTGCAGTTGAAGAAAATCAACCGAACAAAGAAGAAATCGTGGTAGAAAATACACCTGTAGTAGAAGAGGCTCTATTCCATGTCAACCCATTAGAAGAAGCACCAGCTACAACAGAAGCGGCACCACTTGTAATGAATATTGCAGAACCTGCAGTGGTAAAAGCACAAGAGGAAGCTGACCCAGTCCAAGAAGATAGCGAACAAATCCAAGAGGAAAACGAACCGGCTGTGGCAAATGAGGAAGCTCAAATGACTCCACCAGTCGCATTGAACGCACAAGATTTTATTAACAATTTCTGTAGCGTAAATGGATCCTTGATTGCGGTTGTCAACGTGGATAACTGTTCAGTCATCATTAATGGATACGACAGTTGGACAGCTTTATCTACCGAACAAAAGATTGAAGTCAATCGTATTCTAGCGAAAGCGGGTATCCGATCTTATACAACTATGTACAATGTGGCACAGATTGTTAGTGGAACAAAAAATTTATCTACAAAAAATGTACAAACCAGTGTAGAAACCAATGCTTCCCTATATAGCTTATTGTGTATGGGGGCAGCTGCTATGTTTATATTCTTATTTAAAAGAAAGTCTAGAAAATCTCACGAATAACGTGAGATTTTTCTTATTTAGACATCTTTGTATTATTGACTATGGAATAAAAAAATAGGATAATAGACAAGTAAAGGTAGGGGATTTTACGTATGGCGAACATTTTTAAATTCGATTTCGGTGCAAAAATCCGAGATTTAGTCATCAATTATAACGTTGTTCTAAAAAAATCTCAATTGTATCGCAATGGCGCTTATACAAAAGCTAGACCATTGGGGCGTAACCTTAAAGATTATCAAAGCCATTTTTATTGCTTTTTAATTGATATAAATATTTGTTTGTTACCTGTTTACTTATGGGTAATTGAATTCTTATTAATATTATGTGGTATTATTCCACCACTACTATTTGACTTCTTATTCTATATTATGTATGCATTCCTATTTATTACAGGAGCTGTACTTCTAGGTGTATTCACTGCATCTACAAGAGGTCAAACCATTGGTGGATCCATGTCTGGACTTAAACTTGTTCAAAGAAATAAAAAAGAGGCATCACCATTGATTTTAATCTTAAGACAAGCGCTTGGATTTGGGATTCCTATTGTAGTATTTGGATATTTCTTCCAAATTTTCGGTATTCTTGTTTGGTGGATTCTAACAGGTATTGTGATTCTGTCTACACCAAATCAACAAACTTTATTTGACTTATTATTTGGTTTAGTTCATGTTGTAGAACCAGATTATTCAACAATCGAACCTAAGCGTTCGGCAAAGGCACCTGTGGCACAACCAGTACAACCTGTAGTACAACCACAACAACCAGTGGTACAACCAGCACCTGTAGTGGCTCAACCGGTTGCAGAGTCTGTGCAAATTCCAGAAGGATTGTGTCCAGTGGACTTACACATTCGTTCAAATTACAGCGATGATGGAACACATGATGTGGAAGAAATCTTTAGACAAGCCAAAGAAATTGGTATGGAAGTCATTTCTATTACCGATCACAACTGTGCAAGAGCCAATGCGGCCGCTGGTCGTTTTGCTCAATTGTACAATATCCAATACATTCCTGGGGTTGAACTTGATGGACAATTCCAAGGTGTTCGTATTCGTGTATTAGGATATTATGTGGATTGGAACAATCCAGTTTTTGAAGAATTTGAAAAACAATCTTTAAAACGCGAAAAGAATATTTCTATGCTTCGTGTTAAGAAGTTTGAAGAATACAGTGGTATTGGAATTGATGTTGATTCTATTATCTCTTCATCTCGTTTCCAAACAATTACGCCAGATGATATTACGAAGATGGTATTCAACAATAAAACCGTTCGTGAACTTCCAATGGTTCAAAAATACATCAAGATGTCTAAGACAGAAAGAGAAGCGAGAGCTCGTTTCAAACATGGTGTATTTGGTACAAAAGGTCCATGTTACGTACAAGGAGACTATCCAGATATTCGTACATTGATTGATGCAATCCACGATGCACATGGTATTGCGATCCTTTCAAGCTGGCACATGGATACCATTAGCGACGATGGTTTAGAAGTGTTATTGAACAGTGGATTTGATGGAGTGGAATGTTTCTCTCCATTAGTAAAACCACAAACAATGGCTACTTTATTAACGAAGACAAAGAAGCACCGTGGATTCATCACTTGTGGATCGGATTACCATGGCGGACAAGTAAAACCAAACTTCAAACTTGGAAAGACAAACTGTCCAGACAAAGTGTTACCAATCGTTCGTGTCATCACAAAAGCTGCACAATAAGACAAGAATTTCGTTCTTGTCTTTTCTTATGTTTGTAAGCTATAATAGGTATGCTAAAGCGATGATAAGAAGAGTAGCTTATATGAATTTGATAGAGAGCACAGAAGGGTGGAAATGTGTAAAGGAAGATAAGTGAACATGGTCTAGGAGCTTCCATAAGGACGTATATCGGCGTTAACGATTCTGAAGGTGCATTTTTATGCATAAACTAAGGTGGTACCACGAAGCTTTCGTCCTTGGATGAGAGCTTTTTTAATTTATAGGAGGGATATTATATGATTAAAAAAGAACCATATTATTTAACTACGGCAATTGCCTATACTTCAGGAAGACCTCACATTGGAAACACTTATGAAATTATCTTAAGTGATGCGGTAGCTCGTTTTAAAAGAGCACAAGGATACGATGTATTCTTCCAAACTGGTACAGATGAACACGGTCAAAAGATTGAAGAAAAAGCAGCCGCTGCAGGTGTTACACCTAAACAATTCGTAGACGATGTAGCTGGAAAAATTAAATCAAACTGGGATTTAATGAATGTTTCTTATAATAAGTTCATTCGTACAACCGATGAAGATCACGAAGCACAAGTTAAGAAAATCTTCAAAAAATTATACGAACAAGGAGATATTTATAAATCAACTTACGAAGGTTTATATTGTACACCATGTGAATCTTTCTGGACAGAATCTCAATTAGTAGACGGATGTTGTCCAGACTGTGGTCGTCCTGTTAAACCAGCTAGTGAAGAAGCTTATTTCTTCAAACTATCAAAATACGCTGATCGTTTAGTAGACTACTACAACGAACACCCAGAATTCATTCAACCAGAATCTCGTAAGAATGAAATGATCAACAACTTTATCAAACCAGGTCTACAAGACTTATGTGTTTCTCGTACAAGCTTTACTTGGGGTATTCCAGTAGACTTTGATCCAAAACACGTTGTATACGTATGGATCGATGCACTTTCAAACTATATCACTGGTATTGGATACGATGTAGATGGAAACCATGGAGACCTTTATAAAAAATACTGGCCAGCAGATGTTCACATTATTGGTAAAGACATCGTTCGTTTCCACACAATCTATTGGCCAATCATGTTAATGGCTTTAGATGTACCACTACCTAAGAAAGTATTTGGTCACCCATGGTTATTAATCGGGGACGGAAAAATGTCTAAATCTAAAGGTAACGTTATTTATGCCGAAGAATTAGTAGAAAAATTTGGTGTAGATGCCGTACGTTACTTCTGTTTACACGAAATGCCTTTTGCACAAGATGGAACAATCACTTGGGATTTAGTAGTAGAACGTACAAACTCTGATTTAGCTAACATTTTAGGTAACTTAGTTTCTCGTACAATCGCTATGTCAAATAAATACTTTGGTGGTGTTGTATCAAATCCAGGTGTAAATGAACCAGTAGACGAAGAATTAAAAGCAATGGCAGTGGATACATTGGCTCGCGTTACTAAGAAAATGGATGAAATGCACATTGGGGATGCCTTAGAAGAAATCTTCCAATTATTACGTCGTACAAATAAATACATCGACGAAACAGCACCTTGGGCATTGGCTAAAGACGAAGCGAACAACGATCGTTTGGCAACTGTTCTTTACAACTTATTAGAATCAATTCGTATTGCGGGTGTCTTATTATCTAGCTTCTTACCAGAAACTGGAGAAAAGATCTTAGCTTACTTAAATACAGAAAAGAAAGATTTCGATTCAATCGAAACATTTGGTCAATTAGAAACTGGAATCAAAGTTTGTGAAAAACCAGAAGCTTTATTCCAACGTATTGACGCAAAACAATTCTTTGGCGTAAAAGAAGAAGCACCGAAAGCGAAAGTGGACGATACACCAAAGATTTCTATCGATGATTTCTCAAAAGTACAATTAAAAGTGGGTACTGTAAAAGAATGTGTACAACACGAAACCGCAAAACACTTATTGGTATTCAAAATCGATTTAGGAAAGAACGATGTTCGTACAATCGTTAGCGGTATCTCTAAATACTACAAACCAGAAGAAATGCTTGGTAAACAAGTTGTGGTTGTAGCTAACTTAGAACCAACTGTGATCCAAGGTATCGAATCACAAGGTATGATCTTAAGTGCAGACTCTAAGAAGAAAACTTGTGTTGTGACTCCAGACAAAGAAGTGAAGAACGGTTCTACAGTTCGTTAATCATGAATGATAGACAAAAACTGATTTTTCGACAAATTCAGTTAGCTGGATTGGGAGTCGTTGTTGCCCTTTTCGGTATCATGAACCACAAGATGAATATCACTCTGGTAGGATTGTTTATTCTCCTTTTGGGATTGATTCGTATGGTTCTTATGATAAAATTAGTAAAGAAAATAGAGGAAGAAGAGTAATCTTCTTCTTTTTCTTAGACTAATTTCTACTAGGAGGTTTAATTATTTTGTTAAATCGCTATAATAGAATAGTTAGGGGTAAATATGAAGAGAAAAACTAGGAACCGATTGATATTGTTTGCACCATTACTTTGTGTTGCTCTAGGGGCTTGTTTATTTAACTTTGCCAAAGATACAACCAGCACAATAAAAGGTGTTTCATATATAAAAAAGCTGGAAGAAAAACCAACGAAAGCCTTGTCTCGTACGTTAACCGATATTCGTAATGATGAACAAGAGAGACTGATTCAAAATGGAACCATTTCGGTGTTTGACTTATTCCACGATTATGTCATTTATGGAGATAGTCGTGTATGTGGATTTGTCGAAAATGGATTCTTGCCGGCTTCTCGTATTTTCGCAAAAGCGGGAGATGGAATTCGTTCCATTCCAAGTTGGGATGAACAGCTGAACGCTTTAAAACCAGCCCACATCTATTTTTTATATGGAATCAATGAATTGGATGAAATCAAACTGGATAAAGGAGCCGATTATAAAGAAGAGTATACAACTTCGATTCGTAAGGTTATGAGTTCCTTACCAGAATCCCACATCTACGTTTGTTCGATTATTCCGGTTTCTTCAGAAATCAGCGAATCCAAAGCCAATAGGAGTTATGAGGATGTTCCAGCGTATAATCGTATCTTAGAAGATATTTGCGATGAGAATGGTTGGACTTTTATCAATATGGATACTTATGTTTCTGCGAGTTATTATCAGGCCGATGGAATCCACTTTAAAAAGGAATTCTATCCAATTTGGGCACAATCGCTGATTGCAGCAACAGAAGATTAGAGGGAGTGTTATGAAAAGATATTTAATTGTTAAGCTTCTCCTTCTAATAGGATTGATTGCCTTCTTTGCCAACTGTTTTGTGTTACCAACCGATAGTACTTTGCCATTCCGTACGGTGTTTCGAGACACGACAAAAAAGACGAGTGTTCGTAATCTGGTTCAAAAAGATAACGTAGAAATCAAACGTATCTTATCGATTGAGCCTTCGGATTATGAAGAAATTCGTTTTTATAAATCGAATGACATTATGTTGGCCGATGAATTTTTAATGGTAAAATTCAAATCCCACGATGATTGGGATCCATTCCGTTATGCGATGGAGAAGCATATTGAAAAAATAGCGGACATTTATCAAGATTATAGACCCGATGAGAGTAAGAAGATAAAAAAATATGTAGTGAATATTCAGGGAAATTATGGATATTTCTACATTGGAGAGGATGCATCAAAAATCGCAGCACAGTTTGCGGATGCACTGGAGGAATAGCGTATGGCATTCAACAGTTTATTCTTTATCTTCGCTTTCTTACCTCTTGCCTTAGCTTTATATCGGTATGTTCCAGGACAGATGGTCAAAAACGCAATCTTGGTACTTATGGGATATATATTCTATGCATGGGCCAATCCAGTCAACTTATTGTTGATTGTGTTAATGACCTGCATAAACTTTGTGATTGTTAACGATTGGGAAAACAAGTCCGATCAAAAAGTAACGGTTAGTTTTATCCTGACCCTAATTCTAAATGTACTTGTGTTAGGCATGTATCGTTATACCAATCAGTTTATAGATTTAATTAATTATTTCTTTGAGTTAAAAATTGGAAGTGTTGAGTTAGCTTTTCCATTTGGTCTGTCTTTCTTTACACTTAGTTCTATTTCGTATATGGCCGATGTTTATCGAGGAAAATGTTATGTACAAGAAAATTTAATCAATTATGCCTTGTATGTATCCTTCTTTGGAAAAATTGGAAGTGGTCCAATTGTTCAATATGCCGATACGGAAGATGCGTTAGCCGACCATCCAATGACTAAAGAATTGATGGCCAAGGGAAGCGCAAAATTTATTCGCGGCTTGGTAAAAAAAGTATTGCTGGCCGATCAGTTAGGACTTTTTGTTAAAGCTTTAACCGGAAATACAACCATGTTAGGTTCTTGGTTAATGGCGATTGGCTTTATGTTACAATTGTATTTTGATTTCAGTGGATATAGCGATATGGCCATTGGAATAGGAAATATGTTTGGATTTGACTGGAAAGAAAACTTCGATCATCCTTATACGGCTACTTCCATTCGAGAATTCTGGCGTAAATGGCATATTTCATTGTACGAATGGTTTAAAGATTATATCTACATTCCTCTTGGAGGCTCTAGAATTAAAGCTTCTCTTTATATTCAAGTTGTGTTATTGATCTTTGTTCTATCTGGAATCTGGCATGGATCGAATTTGACCTTCCTGGTATGGGGGGTATACTTTGGAATACTTGTCATCTTTGAAAGATACTTCTTCCATAAGATACTTGATAAATCAAAGAAGTTTAGTCATTTTTATACATTACTTCTTGTCTTATTTGGATGGGTTTTCTTTATGAGCAAAGATATGAATGCTGCCTTAGAAACCTTCTCGTATATGTTTGGAATGGGAAAAGGCATTGCGGATTTATCGAGTTTATTTGCGTTACGTACTTATATTGTGATTCTTTTATTAAGTATCTTATTTTGTACAAACTTCTACGCAAAGCTAGAAACATTGATTATAAAAAAATATAAAAATAAGAGCATCTTAGTGAATTTATTATTGTACTTATTATTATTTGTTGTAAGTGTTGCCTGCATTGTCGGAAGCACGTATAACCCATTCTTATATTTCGCATTCTAAAAAAGAAAGGAGACTAGGATATGAACAAAAAAGAAGAATACACAAAATTATTTGAATCCTTTTTATCTCGTTTCCTAGTTATTCTTCTTGGATTTGGGATGATCATTAATGTCATGATGCCAGACCACAAAGAAAGTGCAAGAGAAAATCGCAGCCTGCAAATGTTTCCAAGTATTACCTGGAGTTCGATTGTGGATGGCAGTTTTGCCAAAGATGTAGACGAATGGTTCTCGGATCAATTGATTGGTCGTGATCAATTTATTTATGTTCGTTATTTGATGCAAAAATTTACCGGACAAACAGAAATCAACGATATTTACTTAACTTCTAAAGGTTTGATTGAAAAGGTCAAAGAGCCAAATACGGAAGAATTAGAACGCAATATCAAAGCCATCAATGATTTATATACAAGAACAGGTGTAACGACTTTATTCATGTTGGCTCCTAATAGTGCTACGGTAAATAAAGATAAGCTTCCTTGGTTTAGTGAAGGACTAGATCAGGAATCGATGATTACTGAAGTGTTCAATTCTTTAGAAGATGGCATCATTCCTATTGATGTGACAACGACTTTAAAGAAACACAAGAGTGAATATTTATATTATAAGAGTGACCATCACTGGACTAGCTTGGCAGCCTTTTATGCGCTTATGGAAGCAAGCAGTGATTTAGGTCTAGGAGGAATCAAGGAAGAGAATTATAACATCTATCCAGTAACCACTTCTTTTAGAGGAACCTTGGCTCAATCGGTAGGTTCTTTAGGATATAGCGATCAAATCAATATCTATGTGCCTAAAGAAGAACCAGATTACTTATTCATTAATGAAGGAGAAGGGTCCAAGGGACCTAGCGTTTATAGTTCGAAAGCGTTAGAAGGCAGTGATAAATATTCTGTCTTTATGGGTGGAAATACGTCTCTTTGTCGTTTGGAAATGAACAACAAGAGTAAGAAACACTTACTTGTGATTAAGGATTCTTATGCGAACTGTCTGGTACCTATGTTGATTCCATATTATCGTACCATTACGGTGGTCGATCCTAGATACTATTACGAAGACATTCGTCGAGTCATCAATGCGGATTCGATTACGGAAATTTTATATCTATACAATGGAAATACCTTTTTCCAGGATAGATCTTTAGCGGATATGATCGAGAGCTCATTAAAATAATGGGCTCCCTTTTTTTTGAAATAATAGAAGGAATAGTATAATATGTATGTAATCTAAAGGAGGATTAAAAAAATGAATGATTTCATGCAGTATGATCAAAATTATGCTTCAAAGCTAAATACATCTTTAATGTATTGTTACTTATGGATGTTCGTAGGATTGATGTTAACCGCGATGACATCTATATTTCTTTATAGTACAAACTTATTATTATTCGCTTTAGTACGTATGCCATTCTTAATGACGCTTATTTTAATCGCTCAACTTGGTGTGGTATTTGCGATGAGCTTCTTCCAAAGAAAGCTTAGTGCAACGGCTCTTAAAGTGATGTTTGTGCTATATTCACTTCTTACAGGTGTTACTTTTACAACATTAGGTTATGTTTATCCATTAGGAACTATTGGACTTGCCTTTATCGTAAGTGCAGTCTTCTTCTTAAGCTTATTTGCGGTAGGTATGACAACTAAAAAAGATTTCTCTAACATTGGAATGATCTGTATCGCTGCTCTATTTGCACTCGTTGTAACACAAATTATTATGATGATCTTTAGAGTAAGTATGGACACAAGAATTATGAGTATGATTGGATTGTTGATCTTTACAGGAATCACAATCTGGGATGTACAAAGAGCTCGTGTTGTTTTAGGAAGTGAAATGTTGTATGGAGAAGAACAAGATAAAGCCATTATCTTCTTCGCCTTAAACTTATACTTAGACCTAATCAATATCTTCTTAAAAATCTTATCTTTATTAAACAAGAAGAAATAATCATCCGAGGATGCAGGTGCATCCTCTTTTATTTTTTGAAAAATTATTATAGATTTATTTGATTAATACACTTTATTATCATAATAGACATAAAAATATACATAATGAATATAAAATGAGATATAATGTGCGTATGGAGGATTCATTTATGAAAAATATGTTTTTAATTGAATATAAAGTGAAAGGTATTAAAACACTTGATCAAGAGGTTGCTCTTTCTTTTTATAAAAAAACTATTAAATATCCTATTGAAACACAGAATTACAATATTAAAGGAATTTATGGAATGAATGGATCTGGTAAATCAGGAATTATTTCTTCTCTAGATATTCTTAAAAATTTACTTATAAATGAGAGTTATTTAAATAATCCTTTGGTTCAAAAGAACCTGGATGAAATCGTAAATAAAAGAACAATGAATTTGTGCATGAATGCCCGGTTTTTAGTGGACATACCAAATAGCTCTTATATTTTTCAGTATGAAATAGAACTAAAAAAGAATAGGATAGGAAATTATTACATTGATTACGAAAAGATTTCTATGAAAAATGCAACTTCTAGAAACGAATTGGATACAATACTTGAAGTTAAAAATGGCGAAGTCATTAAGTTGGAAAAGTGTGAAAAAGAATTCAAAGAATTGTTTAGAAGAAAAACCACAAATCTTTTGACTTCAATCTCTTCTTCCGCTCTTTTTATAAACTATATTTTTGATTATGAAACTTTTAAGAAAGACAATAGTTTCCTTTCTACGAGCTTGTTTGTTTTGTTCACATTTGGAAAAAATATTCATGTATACATGGAAGATGCGGATAATCATACAAGTTATAATTTAATGCGTTTCATTCAAAATTATGATGAAGACAATAACGAAAATACTTTCTTTAATTCAATGATTAGAAATGCGATAGAGATGGAGAAAAATAGTCTGGTCGCTTTTTCAATCGGTCCAAATATTATTCGGGAGGAACAGTATCCCTCTTTTCTAAAGCAAGTTGATAGATTGAAACAGTTTATTCAAATTTTTAAGTCGGATCTAACAGATATAATTGTTGATAAAAAAGTAGATGGGGATGTTTTTGTTTGTAGTTTAAATATGGAATATGGTGATTATTGTATAAATACTGAATATGAAAGCACTGGTATTAAAAAACTGATTAAACTTTTTACGTATATCAAGGAGATGGTGCAAGGCGGTATCGTTTTTATTGATGAATTGGATTCAAACCTTCATGACGTATATTTATGTGCCTTGTTGGAATATTTAATGGATTATGGAGAAGGTCAATTATGTTTTACAACACACAATGTTGGCCCAATGGATATTTTAAAAAGGAATAAGAAATCAATTGACTTCCTTTCCGAGGATCATAAGATTTATTCCTGGAGAAATAATGGACATTATTCTCCAACAAGTCTATATAAAGAGGGAATGATCGAAGGATCTCCATTCAATGTTGATTCGATTGACTTCCTTGGAATATTTGACTCTTTAGGGGAGAGTGATTAGGTGGGTGCTCAATTTATTTTTGTAGTAGAAGCAGACGAAAAGTGTAAATCGGATTGGAATTATATAAAAGCTACAATCGAAAGATTCTATACCTATGATCCTGCTCATGTTAAATTGAAACCTGTATATATGGCAGGGAAGAATAACTATAGGAATAAGAAAAAAGAAGTAAATACTTTAATGCGTAAATATAAAGGGAATACTGAAAAAAATCAGTCAATACAGTGGATCCAAGAGATTTGTCCGTTAATTCCTTTGGAATCAATAAAAGTAACATTTTAAAAGTGTTAGATGGTTTTAGTTCTGTATTCATTCGAAAGTAATACATATTGAATTTGACTATGACACAGCAATTGTAAAATTTAATTAAAATGTATGGGAGTGATGTTAGTGCATTACTCTTTTTATTTTGGAGAAATGTAGGTTTCGTTGTAAATATACTAAAACTTTTTCGTTTTCTCAAAAAAATTAAAAAATTTGTAAAAAGGGGTTGCACTATTCGAAAATGTAGTGTATTATAAATGAGCGTTAAGCAATGGTCCAGTGGTGTAGTGGTTAACATGCCTCCCTGTCACGGAGGAGATCGTGGGTTCGAGTCCCATCTGGACCGCCATTTTTTTTTACTTAGATGCAGGTGTAGTTTAATGGTAGAACCTCAGCCTTCCAAGCTGATTACGTGAGTTCGATTCTCATCACCTGCTCCATTGTAGTTAAGAGATCCC
>JAGHTX010000019.1 GCA_018065105.1 Bacillota bacterium | reverse complement strand
GGATATGCTTGCGAAATGGATTGTACAAGAAGTATTACCAAAGACAATCCTTCCCATCGCTACCTTCTTTCTCCCAAAGAAAATCTATACGATACATTGCTGGGAGAAAAAGTTGGATTTTTACAGAATGTGGCCTCGGCACAATATGAAGAAAGCAGTGTTTTAAAAGAAATGTATAAGACAAAGAATAACTACTTAACTTCTTTTATAAACGCTAAAATTGATACCTGGCAAGATACAATTATTCGTATGGATCAACAGGAAACCATTATTGAATATACGGTCAATATTGATTTAGGACAAGAATACTTAGAAATGATACGTTCTTCTCTGGAAGATGAGGAATACTTAGAAGTATTGGATGCACAGATCAATGGAAACATTCCATATGTGCAAAATATTATCCGCAAAGATACTATTACCATTGACGCGAATGGCTATTTAAAAGAAAGAGACTCAAAATATACGATCGTAGATTCAAGAGAAGAAGCACATTCCATTGAATTTGAGGATATCGTGGATATATCCAAAGTATTGGATTTTAATTTCACGTATGCAGAAACAGCCGTAAACGAAACGATAGAATATTTAATTGGAACTTATTCTTTTATTAGACCTGATGGAACTTTGCGCTCCCTTTCCTTCTCGAATTCGAGTGCATGGATCGAAGAAAGTGGTAAAACTACAATGTGTTCCTATTCATTAAAGAATGGAATCTTAAAACTCAATCTTATGGATGAAAATGGAAACATTATAAAAACAGAAAAGTATCAGGTAAGTGCCGATTATTCATATTTAACCGACTCGAATGGAAACAATTATACGTATGTGATCCAAACAGAAGAAGTCTATGAGCAATATTTTGATTTTTCTTATTCAGATTCGATAGAAGACGATGTATCGGAAGAATTACCTGAAGATTTAGAGACATCACAGGAAGACTAAGCATAGTCTTCTTTTTTTTGTGAAAACAAAAAAAAGACGTTTTCACGTCTTTAGGCTTCACCAGCTTCGCGAATGCTTCCGCATAATACATAGTTAGGACAAGTACTGTCGCAACAATGAGGAAGATTACGAACATCACTAGACATCATTTTTGTGATTTCATCATTATCATATCCAACCACAAAATTCTTTTCGCTGATCATAATTGGTCTTTTCAAAATCGAAGGATTTTCTTGAATTAAAGTGACCAATTCATCAATGGTATAATCATCTATATCTTTTTGTAGGCTTTGGAAAGCTTTAGAACGTACCGAAATAATATCATCCGTTCCATTTTCACTACGGGCTAAGATATACTTGATCTCATTCGCATCTAGTAAAGTGGTAAAGATATTTTTTTCGATAAATTCAATGTTGTTATCCTTTAGCCATTGTTTAGCTTTTCTGCAACTAGCGCATCCAGGAGACGTGTATAAAATTACCATAGTATCCCACCTTTCAATTTCATTATAACAAATTTAATTTAAAAACAATACTGATTTACTTGTGGTTTATTTAAAATAAAAGTACAATAAGATTCATGGAGGAATTAAATATGGAAAGAATGTTAAGTGGAATTAAACCAACAGGTCGTCTGCACCTTGGAAATTACATTGGAGCTATCCGTAATTTCGTTTCTTATCAGGATGAATACGAAATGTTCATTTTTATCGCCAATGAACATGCGATCACTGTTCCTATTGAAGCCAAAGAATTAAGACAAAACACAAAAGATTTAATCGCTTTATATATAGCTTGTGGTTTAGACCCTAAAAAAGTAACTTTGTTCTTACAAAGTGATGTAGTCGCTCATGCTCAATTAGGTTGGGTAATGACTTGTTTATCTTATATGGGAGAAATGCAACGTATGACCCAATATAAAGATAAAACCGCAAAAGGTGAAACAGGAGTTACAGCTGGATTATTCACCTACCCTTGTTTAATGGCAGCAGATATCTTATTGTACGATCCAAAATATGTACCTGTAGGAATTGACCAAAAACAACACGTAGAATTAACTCGTAACTTGGCGGAACGTTTTAACAATCGTTATTCAGATACTTTCACAGTCCCTCAACCATTGGTAACAAAAGTTGGAGCTAAGGTTTACTCTTTACAAAACCCTACAAAGAAAATGTCAAAATCGGAAGAAAACCCAAAAGGAACAATCGATTTATTAGACGATCCAGCAGCTGCTCGTAAAAAAATCATGTCAGCGGTTACCGATTCTCTTGGAGTAATTCGCTATGATCAAGAAAATCAACCTGGATTAGCCAACCTATTAACAATTCAATCTGCTCTTACTGGTGAAGAAATCGATTCAATCGTAGCTCGTTACGAAGGTAAAGGGTATGGAGAATTGAAAAAAGAAGTTGGACAAACTGTCTTTGATTTCTTAACAGATCTACAAGCCAAATATCGTCATGTCATCGAAAGTGGAATGATTGATGAAGTGCTTAAAGAAGGAGCTCAAAAAGCAAGCTATATCGCCAATAAGAAAATCGCTAAGGTTTATCGTAAAATTGGATTTACAGTGACTAAGTAAGATGGAAACATCTTACTTTTTTATTTCACTAAAAAAGAGCTCTTATTCGAGCTCTTAAATAACGTAGAAGAAAATCAATACAATGATACCTAATACAATACGATATTTACCAAAGATAGTGAAATCGTGTGTACGTACATATTGAAGTAATCGACGAATCGCAACTAAGCTGACCACAAAAGCAATGGCTGTTCCTAAAAGTAACAAGATGATTTGTGAGAAGCTAAAGAATCCATAGTTTCTTACATACTTAAATACTTTTAAAGCACTGGCTCCCGCCATTACAGGAATGGCTAGGAAGAAGCTGAATTCGCTCGAAACCTTACGTGTACATCCGCAAAATAAACCTCCTAAGATTGTGGCTCCACTACGGCTTGTCCCAGGAATTAAAGCCAAGCATTGGAAGAATCCAATTTTTAAACTTGTCATGTAATCCAATTGATTCACACTGGTAATGGTTGGTGTTTTAGGATTCTTTTCGACAATTAAGAAAATAATACCATAACCAATCAAAGTAACTGCAATGACAAATGGAGTGGATAATACACTGTCAATTAGATCGTCTAACAACAATCCAAATACTAATGCAGGTAAAACCCCTACAATTACTTTGGCCCATAGATTTAAAGATTGCATAACTTTTTTAGCTGAGTTATTTGGCATCCATGGCCATAATTTTTGGAAGTATAATACCAATACCGCTAAGATAGATCCGAATTGAATAACCACTTTAAACACATCAAAGAATTGTTGTGGAGCAAGTGGAAAGAATGTTGAGAATAAGATCAAGTGGCCTGTACTGCTGACTGGCAACCATTCGGTGATCCCTTGGACAATTCCTAAAATAACGGTTTTTAATAAATCATATAAAAATGTAACCATATATTTCTTTTCTCCTTTATTAACAAACTAAATCCTAGAACATTACATTAATCCTAAGCATAATCCTAAAATGGCTAGTAGAGCACCTACTAAGTAGAAACGAGTAACGACCTTCACTTCAGACCACCCTTTCTTTTCGAAGTGGTGATGTAATGGAGCCATTAAGAAAATTCTTTTCTTTGTCTTCTTATAGTAAGATACCTGGATAATAACACTTAATGTTTCAGCTACAAATACCCCGCCAATTAATACTAGTAGAATTTCTTGTTTCAATACCATCGCAATGGCAGCAATCAATCCCCCTAGAGCTAAAGAACCAGTATCTCCCATAAAAATCTTAGCTGGATACTTATTGAATTTTAAATAACCCAATAGTCCCGCCTCTACACAACAAATGAAGATCACAACACTTGGAATGCTTTGCACATAAGCAAATACCAAGAATGGAATTAGGGCAATACACATAAGTCCTGCACACAATCCATCTACCCCATCGGTTAAGTTTGTGGCATTGCTTTCTGCGGTAAACATAATAAAGATCAATACGAAGTATAAAATCCCAATAGGAAGTGTTGCCTTAAATACTGGAATAAATAAGGTAGTTTCCATATATTGGGTATATAACATATAGAAAGCAATCGCTAAAACACTTTGTAGAGCAAACTTTTGGGCTGGTTTTAATCCAGCATTATCTTTCTTTACTACAATAATATAGTCGTCGATAAATCCAATGATTCCATATCCGGCAAAAGCCATGATAATGATAACCGCATAGAAATCCATAGGAGCAAGACGCGCTAAGCACAATAAAATATATACTACGATTGGAGCAATGATAAAAGCCATTCCTCCCATAGTTGGTGTCCCGTTCTTTTTAATGTGAGATTCTAAATAGTTTTCCTCGTGTCGTTCAGTTTGACCAAATTTAATTTCATGTAAATAGTCAATTAAACTTGGCATGGCAAGAACAACTGCGCCATATGTAATCACAAATCCAACAAAAATAGCAATGATAGTTATTAAATTCATAAATTTTCCTCTCTAGCACCCACACATTATAGCATTATAAAACTTCTATCACAAACTTAAATTTATACTTGAAAAAAGAAAATGCGAATGTTATTATATATGAGCGATTGCGAAGCACAATTGCGATTAAGATTTGTAAAGGAGGACAGAAACATGTCAAAAGTATGTGCGGTATCTGGTAGAGGTCCTTTATCTGGAAACAGACGTTCTCACTCATTACGTGCTACACGTCATAAATGGAATGTTAACCTACAAAAAGTAAAAGTTGTAGTTGATGGAAAACCTCAAACTATTCGTGTAAGTGCACGCGCCTTGAGAACAATGAAGAAAAACAATCAAATTTAATCAAGGGGAAAGTTCAGAAGCGGTAATCGCTTCTTTTCTTTTTGCCTGGAGTAATAAAAAAAGTAAGGTTCAGTATACAAACCTTACTTTAAATTACTTTGGATCAAGAGAACTCTTCCCTTTTTTATTTCTACTTTGGCTGATTTTCCAACGATAGAATTGGATACGGTATAGATATCTTTTACATCAATCTCTTTTTTATCAAGATTGTATAAAAAATCAGTCAACGTTATGATTGTCGGTTCAATGGCGAAAAAAGAAACATGATGATAATCATTTTCGATGACATGTTCCCCTTTTTCCAATACCTGAATTCTTTGCCATTCATCTTCTAGAACAATATTTGGATAAGTATACATCAATAAACGAATATTCGAAATGGTATGATCTACCCTGCCTGAAATCGCTCCATAAAGAACAATTTTCTGATATCCTCTTTCCGTACACAAGCGCAAAGCCAGTTCACTATCCGTTTCATCTTTCATAATGGGATGACGAATCATTTCATATCCTTCTAATTTTTTTAGATCCTCTTCTTTCATGGAATCAAAGTCACCCACACAAAACTTTAATGGAAGATTTTTTTCTAGAATAAGTAAACTACCAGCATCCACTCCAATATAGTCCACATCTTCTAGAACAGGTACAACTTTAGTAAGAGGAGTAATTAGATATGCGACTCTCATTGTAAAAGGCCTTCAATGGTTTGAATGATGTCGTTTTTAAATACGTAGCTTCCAGCAACCAATGTATCACATCCAGCTTCTAATGCCTTCTTATATGTTTCCCCATTGATTCCTCCATCAATTTCGATACGATAATCTAATCCTAAACTTTCTCGTTTTTCTTTTAACCAGGCAACTTTTGATAGTTGGTTTTCCATAAAGGATTGTCCACCAAATCCAGGTTCTACACTCATGATCAAAACCATATCGACAAGTGGTAATAAAGATTCAAATTGAACAATTGGTGTTCCTGGTTTTACAGTAAATCCACACATAACATTTTGCGCTTTGATATCTTTTAATAAAGCTGCAATTTTTTTAACGTCATTGTCTAATGCTTCGGTGTGGAAAACAACCATGTCT
Source organism: Bacillota bacterium (assembly GCA_018065105.1). Lineage (GTDB taxonomy): Bacteria > Bacillota_I > Bacilli_A > Erysipelotrichales > Erysipelotrichaceae > Floccifex. The sequence continues at coordinate 17,891 of JAGHTX010000019.1, read as the reverse complement.
GCTCCTGCTTTAATAAAGATTGGTGCATAAAAAACAGGATCACTAACCATTAAATGCACATCTAGAACTAAATCCGTACTTTTACTAAAAGCTTTTAAAATATCCGGACCAAAAGAAATATTTGGAACAAAGTGTCCATCCATGACATCAAAGTGTAACCATTTCGCTTTTGACTGGTTTAATAATGCGATTTGTTCCTTTGTGTTTGCGTAATCCAATGATAATACCGATGGTGAAATAATTAATTCATTCATTATACAAGTCCCTCCTTGATACTCTTGTAATCTTCATACATATACGGATTGATTTCTCCTTTTTCCAATGCCTCCTTGATGGCACAAGAAGGTTCATTGATGTGGATACAATCGTTAAACTTACATTGATTTAAATAAGGTTGGAAATCTTTAATGACCTCATCCAGATGGGTCGTATCCAAACGTTTAAAATCTAAACTTGAGAATCCAGGTGTGTCAGCAACCCACCCATCACAAATAGGATGCAGTTCACAATGTCTGGTTGTGTGCTTTCCTCGTCCTAACGCTTTGGAAATCTCTTGTGTCTGTAAAGTAAAGCTAGGTTCAATACGATTCAACAAAGAGCTTTTTCCAGCACCAGATTGTCCGCAAAGAACGCTGATTTTGTTTCTAAGAACATCTTCCAATTCCTTAGTATCTCGATTCGGATCGGTATAGACTACGGTGTATCCGCATTTCTTATACCAGTCTAGTGTTTTTTCTATTTCTTCAATATTAGGAGCGATATCCGATTTAGTAACACAAATCACAGGTTCTACATGCGCCAAACTAACCAGGATAATAAGTCGGTTTAATAAGTGTACTGAAAAATCTGGATCCTTGCAGCTGGTTACGATCAAGGCCTGATCCACATTGGAAATCGCAGGTCGTAGTAATCGATTTTTTCTTTCACAAATCGAGTGAATGCGATAAGAATCATCAAATTTTTCAAATTCTACCACATCTCCTACACAAGGCTTTTCTTGAAGACGCATTTTTCCTCGAGGCGATGCAACATAAAACGCATTGTCCATGAAGATGGTATATTGATTAGAAATAATTTTTGTGAGTAAACCTTTTTTCATGTTAATTGTAGATTAGTGTAATAACACTATTCGTTCCTTCCTGAATATATAATGTTCCAACTTCTGGATATACCGCTACCACTTTGTTCTCACCAGAAGTGATACGTGCATATGGCTTTTTTACTACCGCAATTCCCTGCTGGTGAAGTGCATCGATCAATTGGTCTACATCTTGTCCAATCCAGTCTTCTGGAATCACAAGCTGCGGATATTGGCTGACAACCAGATGAATGGTTAATTCCTTGTCCGGATCAATGCGAGTACCTGGCTTTAATATAGATTGTTCTAAAATAACACCTGGTTCTGTATCGGCTGCATTTCGATATTCAATATCATATTTTAAATGCAATCCTGCCTGTTGCAGTGTTTCTTGTAAAACGTTTAAATATTGATTTTTATAATCTTCGATTAAAAAAGTAGGTCCTTTACACACCTTGATCACAATAGGACTGTTCTTTTTTACAATCTCATCGTGCTTGATATTGGTAGAAATGACATGTCCCTTTTCTACCGAATCGCTGACTTCTTCTTCAAATGTTACATTGTTGGTATCAAATTCAGCTTCCTTTAACATATCGATACAGACTTCTTTCGAAACGTTTACTAAATTTGGCATGGTTACATAGCCCATAACCCCATTGATACGTATAACGCCTGTCATTGTCAGTATCAAAAACAATAGTATCGATACAATCACAACGATGGCAGCGCTGATCAAAATATTTAAGAACTTTTTATAGTTGAATTTGTTTTCCTTTTCAATTTCGCCATATTCGATTAAAACTTTTCCATCGACGACTTTTACTTTTTTGATAGGTTTGACTTCATAGATAATGCGTTCATCGAATCTTCTTTCCATATCAAAACAGTGTTTTAATTCATACAACATTTCTGCAGCCGCCTGATACCTTTTCTCACAGTCTTTGGCCGTTGCTTTAATGATGATATTTTCAACCGATTGTGGAATTCCAGAGTTTAGATCTCGTACATATGGTACGGGTTCTGTCAGGTGTTTCACCGCAATTTCTGTTGGTGTCTTTCCTCTAAATGGGACAAATCCTGTCAATAATTCAAACAACACGATTCCTAAGGAATAAATATCCACCTGCGCATTTGGCTCTTTTCCCTGGGCTGTTTCGGGTGCTAAGTAATGGGCAGAGCCCATTACCGCATTATTCATCGTTAACTGTACGGCATCACCGGCTATCGCAATTCCGAAATCTGTGATTTTAATCGTACCATCATCTTTCACTAAAACGTTTTGTGGTTTGATATCACGGTGAATGATTTGATTACGGTGCGCTTCACAAACCGCACTGGTTAATTGAATCATTATATTGATAGTTTCATAAACGTCTAAGGCGCCACGATAACTGATCAGTTCTTTTAGCGTTCGTCCTTTCACATATTCCATCACAATGTAATGTAAATTTTCATACTCCCCTACATCATAAATGTCAACAACGTTTGGATGCGACATTCGACTGGCTGCAGAAGCTTCACGTTGAAATCTTACCAGAGTCATTGGGTCCTGACTTAATTTTTCACGTAATACTTTCACTGCAACCGTACGATTTAAGATCGTGTCATGTGCTTTATAGACATCGGCCATTCCCCCTTGACCAATTAAAGAGATCACTTTATAACGATTAGCGATCTTCTCAATCATCTTATTCACCTTCTTCTTCGGATGAATCTTCCGCACTATTATCGATTAAGATGACTGTACAATTGTCTTTTCCGCCTTCTTTATTGGCTAAAGCAATTAAAGAAGAAACCTTTTCTTTTAAGGTTAGCGTATCGGATAAGACGACACTTTCAATATCTATTTTTGATACATATCCATGTAATCCATCGGAACAGATTAACAGATAATCAAAAGTGGATTCAATTTTATTAATATCAATTCGAAAGATACGCCAAACTCCTAATGCGTTTGTCAGCGTATTTTTTTGAACATGTGTCTTGGCCTCTTTCGGCGTAATCTTTCCTTCTTTTAACAATTTATTGATGACGCTATGATCTTCAGTCATTTGAATAAATCCATCATCGTACTTAGCGTAAATACGAGAATCTCCAATATTGAAAATATAGGATTTACCATCGGTGATCAATACACCAACACATGTAGTTCCCATCCCTTTTTCATAGATGTTGTTGGCGCTTTTACTAAAGATCACGTCATTGGCTGTATTTAATGTGGCTTGCAACCATAGATTCACTTGCGAATCGGATTCGAATTCGGGTGCATCTAAAAATAAAGAGTAAATGGTTTGAATCGCTGTGGAACTGGCAACTTCTCCAGCCTGACTTCCTCCAATCCCATCACAAACAACAGCCATAAGGTCTTTATGGCGATTGTACGCTACAAAATAATCATCTTCGTTGATTTCTCGTAGTTTCCCTACATCTGTACTTCCCCAAGCTTTCATAGGATACACCTCTTATTCTGATTTTCTCATTTCTTTAATACGTAATTGTCCACAAGCCGCATCGATGTCGTTTCCGTGTTCTTTACGAATTGTACAACGTACGTTATTTTTCATTAATTTATCATAGAATACCATAGCTTCGTCGTGTGATACGCTCTTAAATCCTTTTTCATCTACACTGTTGTATGGAATCAAATTGACATAAGCATTATATCCTTTTAGAAGCTTTGATAATTGTCTTGCGTGAATATCTTGATCGTTGACTCCTTTTAATAAAATATATTCAAAAGTTAATCGACGATTGTTTTCTTCTCCATAATATTTTACCGCTTCCATAAGCTGATCCAATTTATAAGCATGGTTGACCGGCATTAACTTATCACGCAATTCATCGTTTGGTGCGTGTAAGCTGATGGCTAAATTGTATTGCGTATGTTCTTTGGCAAATTCATAAATACGAGGCACAATACCACAAGTAGAAATGGTAATGTGTCTAGCTCCGATTCCTAATCCTCTATCGTGATTAACAGTCGCTAAGAAGTTCATGACGTTTTCGTAGTTATCGAAAGGTTCTCCTGTTCCCATAACGACAATGTGCGATAAACGATCTCCTTCTATGTCTAGTTCTTTTTGCACATATAGAACCTGCGCAACCATTTCTCCTGAAGTTAAATCTCTTTTCTTTTTTGTAAGTCCGCTGGCACAGAAAGCACATCCCATATTGCACCCTACCTGAGAAGATACACAAATGCTCTTTCCGTAATCAAATACCATCATAACACTTTCTAGTAAAGAACCATCTTCTGTCGCGAATAAGAATTTAGTGGTTCCATCGTGAGAAACTTGTTTCTTTACTAAAGTTAATGGATTTACAATATAATGTTCTTTTAATAATTCTCGAGTATCTTTACTCAAGTTTGTCATATCATCTATATTAAAAACTCTAGATCTATATAACCATTGGAAAATCTGATGTCCACGAAATGCTTTCCAACCAAAATCTAAAGCTAATTCGGCCATTTGATCGTAGTTAAAATCATATAAACTTGTTTTCATAAATAACCTCCACTAAGTGTATATTCTACCAAAATTCAATCAGGAATTCACTTTTTTTATACGAGCCATATAAAATCCTTCTTGGGACTGGTTTGGATATACACTCTTTTCTTCTTCCAGCACAAAATTTGGATTCGCTTTTAAGAATTTCTCGACTTGTTTTTCGTTCTCTTTTTTATTCATGGTACAAGTGGAATAGACAAGTTTTCCGCCTAGTTTTACATGCTGGCTGGCGCTTTGCAAAATCTTTTGTTGTAAAGGGATCAATGTGTCCATATCATTCGAATCCATACGAAGTTTAATATCTGGTTTACGAGATAAAACCCCATAACCAGAACAAGGTACATCGCACAATACGCGGTCAAATTCTTCCAATCCTTCTAAATTCGTAGAATCTAGATTGACTACTTCCACAATGTTTATACCTAAACGTTTGGCATCCTGACGAATCAATTCACAACGATGTTCGTGAATGTCAATGGCCACAATTTTTCCATTGTTTTCCATTTGTTCTGCAATCGCAAAAGTTTTTGTTCCTGGTGCTGCACAAGTATCCAATACATTCATTCCCTTTTGGACTTCTAAAAATTGTGTGATTAAAAAAGAACCTTCATCTTGAACGGACATAAATCCCTGCTGATAGAGTGCGTTATTGGAAATATCATTTCCTGTATAAATATACAATGGATCTTTATACGCTTTGATTTTTGGATTGGATTTAAAATAATCCTCACGAATTTTTAAAGTATTTCTTCGTACGAATACCGGAAGTGTTGCACAGGTATTTTGTACAAAGTCTTTATACAAGTCTCCATATTGTGCCTTCCACATCTTTACCAGCCATAATGGACAGGAATACTGAATCGAAGCCGCTTCTAATTCATCCTGAGGAAGGACAATCTTTTCCTTCTCTACTTTTCTTAAAATCGCATTGACAAAGCTTGCGGATTTCGGACTGATTTTCTTTAGTAAAGATACGGATTCATCAATAATCGCATAACTCGGTACTTTATCTAGGAATAGAATTTGATATACACTCATGGATAATAAAATTTGAATTTTTTTGTTTGGCTTTTTTTGCGCAAAACGTGACCATACGTATTCACAATACATATAGTTTTGCAGTGTGCCATAAAAAATATTTGTCGCAAGTGCCTGATTTTTTGGATCCACTTGGGATAAATTCTTTTTTATAAATAGATTTGAATATTGTTTGTGAATGATGACTTCACATAACCCATTCCATACCCATCTTCTCATACTATTCCTCCACATACATCGGGTGCATATTAATTTCCATTTTTACGTTTCGATGAAGCTTGTTGTACATAGCACTGTAAGCTTCTACACTTTTATTTAAATATTCCAGGTTGTTTGACTTCAATAATATACGATATCGTTTTTGTTTATTTCGCATACTAATTTCTACAGGACCTAATACTTTGAATTCCTTAAAAAACTCTTTTGCGTCACTGGATACTTTTATCGTTTCTTCCACCTTATTGGAAGAAAATACGAGTGAACACAAATACGAATATGGCGGATACCACCCTAGATGACGATATTTCATTTCCTGATTAAAGAAACGAAGATAGTTGTGTTCCTTTACGCTTTCGATGACGAAATGTTCAGGCTGATAGGTTTGGATAAAAACTTCCCCTTTTTTATTTCCTCGTCCACTTCTTCCACTGGCTTGTTCCAAAATTTGATATGCACTTTCACTCGAACGATAATCCTGACGAACTAAAGCGGAATCCGCATTTAAAATACCTACGCAGGTTACTCTTTCAAAGTCCAATCCTTTGGTAATCATCTGGGTTCCTAATAAGATATCTCCTTCGTTTTCAAACGTTTCTAAAAGCTTTTTATGTGCGTTTTTCTTTCGGGTGCTATCCTGGTCCATGCGAATGATTTTTTGATGCGGAAACATCGTTTGAATCTGTTCTTCCAGCTTTTCTGTTCCCATTCCCGTCTGGAAGAAAGAATGCGATTTACAGTTTGGACAGGTATTTAAGAATGGATACGAATTTCCACATATATGACAAACACAGCTGTTTGTACTCTTGTGATACGACAAGGCAATACCACAATCAGGACAGGTCATGATTTCATGGCATTCCTGACATCTCAAAATAGGTAAATACCCTCTTCGATTCAATAGTAACAATACTTGTTCGTTTTTTTCAAAACGATCTTCCATTGCCCTTTTTAAAGAATCACTGATGCCAAAATGCGAATGTTCCGTTTGTAGATTTACAATATGAATATCTGGCATCGTTTCATTAATACGATTGGATAATGTTACGAGTTTATAGACATTCTTATAGGCTCTGGCATAGCTTTCTAAGCTAGGGGTAGCCGAAGCCAATACGCATTTACAATGGTGATAAGCAGCTCTTCTAAGTGCAATATCACGTGTATGATAACGTGGCATCTGATCTTGTTTATAGCTGTTGTCGTGTTCTTCGTCCATCAGGATCAATCCTAAGTTTGAAAAAGGCATAAAAACAGCCGAACGAGTTCCTACCACAATGTTTACTTCATTATTTTTTACCAACTGGTATTGATCGTATTTTTCCTGGTCAGATAATCGAGAATGGAAGATGGCGATATTCTGTCCAAAACGAGCACATACACGTTGGATCATCATCGGTGTTAATCCAATCTCCGGAACTAGAAACAATACTTGTTTTCCTTCGTTTAGTACACTTTGTGCCAGTTGGAGAAAGACTTCTGTCTTTCCAGAACCAGTAACTCCATGTAGTAAATAAACCGATTCCTTCCCATTTTGAATGGTTTGTATCGCATTTATTTGTTCTGGTTTTAATACTACTTTTTTGTCAGTAGACGATTCAACGAGCTGTCGATGTTTTTCCTGCTTTTCTAAACGTACGACCCCTTTTTCTAACAAAGTTTTTGCCACGCTTTTTGCGATTTTTCGAAACTCACTGGCTAAGATAGGAAAAGAAATTGTATCCACGATCTCCTGTTGGCGCTTTGTGAGTTCAATCGAGACATTGTTTTTATAAACCACATCTTCATAAATAATAGAAGCACGGTCACTTTGTGGTCGCAAGGCTGGAGGCAGCATCATTTTTAAACAGCTGATCTGGCTTGCCACATAGTAGTGTGACATATAATCGGCTAACTGCATTAGTTCTTCATTGAGTAATGGTTCTTGATCCAAAACTTCAATGACCTCTTTTATATTTTTTAATTCGGATTGGGAATGAATTGATTGTACAAAACCTATGCATTCTTTGTTTCCAAAAGAAACTTTGACTCGACATCCGACTTGGATATTTTGGGAACAGGCATATGTAAAGGTTTGATTTAAGGCAAGTGTGTTGTGTTCAATATAAACCTCTACAAAATTCATGTCTATCCCTCCTTCTTTTGTCTTAAAATTTCAAATGAGAATACAGCAACAGCACTTGCACTGTCAAGTGCATTACGATATTCCCTTCCATACTCGATTACGACATTTTGGGTACTGTTTTTCGTAATCAAACTGGATAATCCTCGCATCGCTCCTCCTATTGCTAGGCAGAAATCCTGAGGAAAATGAACCGCATATAATCCTTTGGCTTCTTTTCTGTGTGCACAATACAAAGGAATGTGGTTGGTTTGTATATAATCAATTAATTCTTCTTCTTTGTCAATAAAATATATATCTAGTTTTTCATAGGCACCCGCACTGGCTCTTAAAATTACAGGTTCTGCTTCTTTCCAGTCTCTTTTTGGAAGAATTAAGGCCTGCGCTCCACTGGCGTATAGCGTACGACAGATACTTCCCAGGTTATATGGATCTTCCAGCCCATCTAAATAGGCTATATATCCATGAATTTTTTCACCTAATGCAGGAAAGCTTCTTTCTTCACACGCAAGCAGCATTCCTCCATGACTCTTCCCTGTTGCCATTTCATCAATTTCATTTCGATCTAAAAATCGTACTTCAACATTCTCCTTTTTTGCGAGATGAATAATGTATGAAAAGTCTTTTGTTCGTTTATTTCGATCCACATATAAAGTATGGGATTTTCTCTTTTTTCCTTCTAAAATAGCTTTGCAGCTAATGGCTCCTTCAAAATAATATTTCATGGTATAATTATAGTATCTTAATTTGATTTATGCTAGAGTGATGAAAGAGGTTAGATTATGAAATTTAAGATAGATGAAGAAATGAAAAAGAAAATTGTGGTCTATTCCTCGAGTCTGGTGATTGCCATTATTGTGGGAATGCTCCTGTCTCATTTGGATATAGCCATAAATGTTTTAAAGAAATTTGTAGCCGCGGCTTACCCGTTTATCATCGGTCTCTTTATAGCGGTGGTATTAAACAATCCCGTTTCGTTTTTTGAAGATACGATTTTTAGAAAATTTCCAAAGAAAAAGATATGTTCGGTTTTATTAGCGTTTACAATTTTAGTAGGTTTGATTATATTGATGTTAGCTACCGTGGTTCCTTCATTGATCTATTCGATGAAAACATTTATAGAGAACATCAACATTTATCAGAACTCTTTGATTCGTGTCATCAATTCCACTCTGAATCGATTTGACATATATATTCCAGAATTAGAAAAAATAATTTCTACTTCAAACCTGTTGAACGCGATTTCCAGCTTAATAAGAAATTCTTTACCAAAGCTATTAAATTATTCGTATTATCTGATGAAATCCGCTGTCAGCATTGTACTTGCGTTTGTATCCGCCGTTTATATGTTGATTGAAAAAGAAACTTTGTTGAATACTTTTAAAAGTTTGAACTATGCGATCTTTTCTAAAGAATTAGCTGATAACTTCGATAACTTTATGCACGATGCGCAAATCATTTTTGAAAAGTTTATCGTAGGAAGTGTCATTGATTCTCTAATTATTGGAATCATCACATATATTTTATGCTTATTATTTAGAATTCCTTATGCCGTAATGATTGGATTTATCGTAGGCGTTACCAATGTTATCCCAGTATTTGGACCATTCTTAGGTGGTATTCCTGCTTTTATCATCTTATTGTTGATTGATCCTGTCAGTGCATTTATTTTTGCGATATTAATCCTATTTATTCAACAATGCGATGGTAACATTATAAAGCCGATTATCTTAGGAGATCGATTAGGAATCTCTGGATTCTGGATTTTATTCTCTGTCAGTGTGGGTGGCGCTTTATATGGTGTACTAGGAATGTTCTTTGGTGTTCCTGTTTTCGCACTATTCTATTCGGCTGTAAGTAACTTTACAACGATCCAGCTACAACATAAAAATGTAAATCTTAAAGATGTACGTGAGAGTCAACAAAGTCGCTGGGCTAAAAAATTAAAAAATCGTATTGAAAACAAATTTAAAGATGAGGATTCCAATTAAGAATCCTCTATTTTTTTACTGCAAAATATAATAAAAAAAAAAGCACTTTCGTGCTTTCGTTATTGAATAAATGGTGGGGACGGTGGGACTTGAACCCACACGGTGTTACCACCAACGGATTTTAAGTCCGTTGCGTCTGCCTATTCCGCCACGACCCCAGGTTGGAGGTTCCGGCCAGATTCGAACTGGCGGTCACAGAGTTGCAGTCTATTGCCTTAGCCACTTGGCTACGGAACCGGGTACTTAATTAATATAACTCAAGTTGAAGTTTTTTTCAAGTACTTTTTTTAAAACTTTTCAACTCTTGCTGACTTCCTCAATCAGCACAAATATAATAACATATATTTTATATTTGTCCAACAAAAAATTAAAAAAATTTATAATTTTTCATAAAAATATAAAAGAGACCGATTTCTCGATCTCTTCCCTCTTCTATCCAAAGATTTCGTCGATTTTCGCTTTAATGTCAGCGATAGCGATTTCTACTTTTTCTCCAGACTTTCTTTCTACGAATTCAACAACACCGTTTTGAACTCCACGTCCCACTGTAATACGGAATGGAATACCGATTAATTCCATATCTTTAAATTTAACACCTGGACGTTCGTTACGATCATCAAATAATACATCGTATACTTTTGATAAACAGTAGTCATATAATTCATTTGCTAAATTCACTTGTCCTTCATCTTTTAAAGACACTGGTACAATAGCTAGTTTAAATGGTGCAATTTCTAATGGCCATACTAAACCTTTGTCATCTGCGTGTTGTTCAGCAACGGCTGCCATACAACGTTCTAGACCGATTCCATAACATCCCATCCATACTGGTTGTAGTTGGTTGTTGGCATCTGTATAGAATAAGTTCATAGACTTAGAGTATTTTGTTCCTAGTTTAAATAAGTTTCCAACTTCGATACCGTGATCGAATGTTAATTTCTTACCACATACTGGACAGATATCTCCTTCTTTTACTTGAGTGATATCAGCTACCGCAACTGGAGTAAAGTCTTTACAGTTTACATTTTCGATGTGGTGATCTGTTTTGTTGGCTCCGACAATAAAGTTTTTCATGTGTAATACTTGACGGTCCATATATACTGGGCAATCAATTCCGATAGGTCCGGCAAATCCTACACGTGCATGTGTCACTCTTTCTACATCATCAAAGGCAGCCAATTCCATTTCGTTAGCACCTAATAATTTTAATGTTTTTGTTTCGTTTAATTCACGGTCTCCTGGAATACAGAAAGCGACGATTTTTCCATCTACATTGTAAATTAATGTTTTTACGAAATCTTTTGCTTCTTTTCCAAAGAATGCAGCAACTTCTTCGATTGTTTTCGCATTTGGTGTTTCTTTGATGTTCATTTCTTTTTCTTCTTCATTCGAAGTTTCCATGACATCCATGACTTCCGTAATTTCTAAGTTACTAGAGTAATCGCATCCTTCACATCCAACTACGATATCTTCCCCAATTGGAGAAATAGCTTGATATTCTTCGGATAATAATCCACCCATAGCTCCTGTATCGGCACGTACAATTTTATAAGTTAAATCCAAACGATCCATTACACGGCAATATGCATCGTACATTTTGTCATACGCTACGTTTAATCCGGCTTCATCGATATCGAAAGAATAAGCGTCTTTCATGATGAATTCACGAACACGGATCAATCCATAACGAGGACGTGTTTCGTCACGATATTTTGTTTGGATTTGATATAGGTTATATGGATAGTCTTTATAGCTCTTTCCATTCATGCTGGCAGCAATTGTAAATAGTTCTTCGTGTGTTGGTCCTAATACAAATGGTCTTCCATAACGGTCTTTTAAAGAGAACATGTTTGAACCAAAGGCTTCACGACGTCCTGATTGAATATATACATCTTCGCTGATTAAAGCTGGCATTAATAATTCTTGTGCATCTTTCGCATCCATTTCTTCACGAATGATGTTTTCTACTTTACCTAATACTTTTTTACCCATAGGCATAATCATATATACACCGTTTGAGCTTTTTTTGATCATTCCCGCACGGACCAATAGATTGCTTGAAACGCTATCTTCGTCTTTTGCGTTTTCTCTTAATGTATAAAAGAAACTTTTACTTAATTTCATTTTTGAATCCCTCTTTCGCTAAAATCTATTTTCTCACATTTTTATAGGTTAAACAACACGAATTTTTCGAATCATGGCATCCTTTTCAATTGGACCTTGCCATTTTGTGTATACGATCTGCATTGGAGTCTTACAGATTTCAACCAGTTCATTGTCTTTATCATACATATTTCCGATGTATACATTCGTACTTTCGATATTTGGTCCAAAAATTTCGAATGTATTATTTGGCACGAAATGGTTTTTTACCTGAATTTTTGCGATACCTGTTTCTTCGTTATAATCCAATACATAAGCCACGTATTCCTGGGTAACGATTTCATCGTGATCCTGATACAATTGAACTTTGTAGTCTGGTAATCCTTTATAGAAGCCTGGCCCTGTCGGTCTGTTTTCTGCCTTTGAAATTTCAAATTGCAACTTTTTGATTTGTTCTTCTGTTACATACCCTTGTTGGTAATATAAATCAATGCATTTACGATAACTAGAAACAACGGTTGCTAGATAGTAGGCACTTTTCATACGTCCTTCAATTTTTAAAGAAGCTACGCCCCATTCAATAAATTTTGGGATAAATTGAATGGCTTGAAGATCCTTGCTGGACATAGAGAATAAATTGGTTGGATCACTGATTTCCGATTCTCCATCCATTAAATGATATTTCCAGCGACAGCTTTGGGCGCATCCACCACGGTTGGCATCTCTTAATGTCATGTGATTGCTTAATACACATCTTCCAGAAAAAGAAATACACATACCTCCATGAATAAAGATTTCAATAGGCAATAAGTTTTTCTTCGCCATAGCTTCGATGTGTTCCAATTGACATTCACGCCCAAGCACAACACGATCCATTCCTTTATCTTTCCAGTATTTTACGGCACTCGAATTGGTACTTGAGTGTTGGGTAGAAACATGAACTTCATAATGGATCGGTAATGATTTTGCCAGCATCATAATACTAGGACTGGCTACGATGATAGCATGAATGCCACATTCATCTAGGGCTAGTAAATATTCTTTTAATCCTTCTAAATCACTTTCGTGAGGAAGCATATTTACCGTAACGTGTACATGTGAACCATGTTCTTTGGCAAATTCTACTAACTCTTTAATTTCTTTTAAAGAGAAGTTAGAAGCACGAGAACGTAAACTGAATTGTTTACCACCAATATATACAGCATCAGCTCCATAAAGGATAGCGATCTTAGCTTTTTCTAAATTTCCTGCAGGAGCTAATAGTTCGATTTTATTCATTATTGCCCCTCCTTTTTCAATATTGTTTCTTGATGATATAGATGGTTGCTTCCTTCTGTATCTTCTAATTTATTCTTATACATATTCAATACTTGTACTGACCAGTCGTCGTCTTTAAAGAACGAATCCACTCGAAAACGAGAAATTCCATAGGATTGTAATGCTTCTAATTCCTGGATCGAAGACATTGGCTTTTCACTAAAAACATGTGTTCCATTCTCATCTTGTACAATTGGCATTCTTCCTGTTCTTGTACTTTCGATCAATTCATACGTTTTCACTTCTGCCTGACTGCCAATGGCATCTAGATAATTTTTAACCAATGGTCGTCTTGAATAACAAATGGAGAAATATCCATGAATAAGAATTTCAACATTTGGCGTATAAGATGCAATCTTTTTGATTTCTTCTAACGATAGTTCATGGGCCAAACTAACCGATTGAATACCTTGTTCCAAATAGAATTGAACATCATTGTGGTTGGCTACTAATGTTTCCGGTTGATAGATTAAAGCGTTTTCCATGCCTAACATTTTTGCTTCCCATAATACACCTTCATCGGAAAAATAGATTCCATCAATTCCAATTTTTTTGCATACTTTTAGAGAATCAATGACAAATTCCATTTCATCTTCCATGAATAGTTTTAGCGCATTTACATATAATTTTATTCCATATTTGTCACATTCATTTTTCCAATCTTGCAGGTCCTTTAATTCGATGTTTGTTTCCATACGAATGGATAGACCTTTTATGCCAACAATAAGAGCATCATAACCAGCCTCTTTTAAAGCTTTTACATTGGATAGAGAATGTATTGTAACTATAAACATATTTATCACCTCTCAGGCACAACTATTGTACAAAATAAAAAAGAGAAATACAATATTCCTCTTTTTACTCCTTTTCTAAATTTTGAATTAATTCAACTAATTCTTCTTCGGAATAGACCGTATAATCCGCTTTTGTTCCTTCTTTTTTGGAATGACGATCAAAATATATGTTTCTTAGTCCCGCCTTATGGGAGCAGACAATATCATTTTCATAGGCATCCCCAATATAGATCCAGTTTTCTTTGGAATCTTGAATGATTTCAAAATAAGCATCAAATATAGCGGGATTGGGTTTGGAAATACCAACAGACATACTGGTTACGATATAATCACTTTCTACATATTTTTCGAGTCCTAAGGCCTGTATCTTTCTTCTTTGATGTTTATCTTCCCCATTTGTCAGAATTCCAAACTCCAAAGAATTGTTTTCAAAAAATTCTGTGAAGACAGAACTCAATTCCAAATGATATTGATTGTACTTATAAGTCTGTTGAAAATCCAATACCATCTGTTCCGTGTAAGGAATGTTATATTTGATACAAGTCTCTCGTATACGGGATTCTCCATTTTCATCCGGTGTCATTTCTTTGGTAAGAACATGAGGAAAGTTCACATCCCCAATGTATCGATAATAGGCATACTTTTCATCCAAATGATCACAATAATCTGGAAAGTATTTCTGCATTGCTTTTATAAAAGGCTGTTGACAATTGTATAAAGTGTCGTCTAAATCAAATAAATATTTCATAGTGATAGTATACCAAAAGAAAACCTGCATTTCTTTTAGAAACACAGGTAATTTTTATTATTTTTTCCATCTTCCAGATAAATAGAATACTCCACCAATACATAATGGCATAAATCCGGCAATGGCATCCCCCATCCAGAATCCTTGAGGTCCCATGCCAAATGTCCATCCTAATAGATAAGCAATACCGATACGACCGATTACTCCATCAATGATAGCAACCGCAAGATTCAATTTTGAATTTCCAGAACCATTGATGATTCCAAAGGCGAAACATCTAGATGCAGCTCCATAAGCTCCAACAATACTTGGAAGAATAATAATGCTCGCATGATCGATGATCGAAGCATCGGTTGTAAACATAGCGAAAATCGTTTTAGGGATTGCCAATAATACGACAACATAAATAGTGACAATGACAGTAGCACTTGCACATGCCCATCCCAAAATCTTTGGTACACGTTCGTATTTTGCGGCCCCAATGTTTTGTCCAACCATGGATCCGGCAGCCGTAGTTAAGGACATACTTAAAATACCAACCATCATATTTAATTTATTCAAGATACCAGCACACGCGGAAGAAATAACCCCAAATGAGTTAACCCAGGCAGCAACTACGGTCATAGAAATACTGATTGCAGCCGACTGTAGGGCCATAGGAATTCCTAATGCACTTAATCGACCAATTGTATGAATATCCGGAATAAAGCTTACTGGTTTGAAATCAAATCCAAAGCTTTCTTTGTGTTTGTATAAATAGGCAATCGCATAAATAAAGGAGAAGGCTTGTCCGATTACAGTGGCAAGAGCGGCTCCTCTTACTTCCATATGGAATACGGCTACAAAAAGAATATCCAATACAATGTTGATTACCGAAGCAATCGCAACAAACATAAATGGTCTTTTTGAATCTCCCATACCACGCATGATCGCTGATACAATGTTGTATCCATAAATGAATAATAAACCTGTCATACATACAATTGTATAGTCCATTGTATAAGAATACGCTTCTGCAGGTGTATTAACGAGTTGTAATAAAGCATCTCTAAAGAAGAAGCATAGAATAGAAATCACAATAGATAACGACAACAATAAGGAGAACATCGTACCAATTGTTTTTCGTACTCCTTTATAGTTTTTATTTCCTACATCTTTGGCAATGATAATTTGTCCAGCTCCACTAAATCCCATAACCACAAAGTTTAGGATTGAAAGAATGTTCCCTCCTGTAGCTACAGCAGACATTCCGGTTCCACCAATGACCTGTCCAACTACGATCATATCGACGATATTGTATATAGCCTGAAGTGCATTGGATATAAATAAAGGCATCGCAAAGGCAAATAACAATTTCGGAACGCTTCCTGTTGTTAAATCCTTCATCATAGTTTTCTGATTGTTTTCTGCCATAAAATCCCTCCCGATACTTTAGCTAGTATACCATTAATAAAATTTTATGAAAACAAAATATAAAAAGAAAAAAGACGCTCATTTCTGAGCGTCTATATAGAAGCGTTATCTACAAAATTATTTGTAAAGTTCAACTAATTTTTGTAAGTGTTCGTAACGTTCTTGAGCTAATTTTTCAGACTTAGCAAATAAAGTTTTTGCTCTTTCTGGGAATGGCTTAATTAAACGAGTGTAACGAGCTTCGTTATTTAAGAATTCTTGGTATGATCCGTCACCAGCTTTTGAAGTTAATGTGAATGGGTTCTTACCTTGTTCTTTTAATGCAGGGTTGAATGAGAATAAGTTCCAGTATCCAGACTTAACAGCTTTCTTCATTTCGTCTTGACAGTGGTTCATACCACCTTTAGCGATACCGTGTAATTCACATGGTGCATAACCGATGATTAGAGATGGTCCTTCGTATGCTTCAGCTTCAGCGATAACTTTAACTGCTTGAGCAGGGTTAGCACCTAATGCGATTTGAGCAACGTAAACATATCCGTAAGTCATAGCGATTTCTGATAATGATTTTTTCTTAATTTCTTTACCAGCAGCAGCGAATTGACATACTTCACCAACGTTAGAAGCTTTAGAAGCTTGTCCACCTGTATTTGAATACATTTCTGTATCGAATACCATAACGTTTACATTTTCACCAGAAGCTAATACGTGGTCTAATCCACCGTAACCGATGTCATAAGCCCAACCGTCTCCACCGAAGATCCATACAGATTTCTTAGCTAAGTAATCTTTTCTTTCAAGGATTTCAGCAGCTAATGGAGAATCTACTTTTTCGATTTCAGCAACTAATGCAGCAGTAGCTGGAGTGTTAGCTTTAGTTTGTTCTTTAGTTTCGATGAATTTATCGAATGCAGCTTTTAATTCAGCAGAATCTGTAGCTTCTACTAATTCAGCAACTTTAGCGATTGTTTGAGCACGTAAAGTTTTTTGTCCTAAATTCATACCGAATCCGTGTTGTGCGTTGTCTTCGAATAATGAGTTACACCAAGCTGGTCCTTTTAATGTATCTTTGTTTACAGTATATGGAGATGTAGCAGCTGGTCCACCCCAAATTGATGAACATCCAGTCGCATTTGATACATACATTTGTTCACCGAATAATTGAGTGATTAAACGAGCATATGAAGTTTCAGCACATCCAGCACATGATCCAGAGAATTCAAGTAATGGTTGGTTGTATTGTGATCCGATAGGAGTTGCATCTGTAAATGCTGGTTTAATAGCTTTTTTACCAACGTTCGCAACTAAGTAATCGAATACTGGTTGTTGATCAGCTAAATCTGCTTGAGGAACCATTTTTAATGCACCCTTAGCAGCAGCAGGACATACAGTTACACATTCACCACATCCCATACAGTCTAATGGAGAGATTGACATAGTGAATTTCATTGTAGTGTCAACAGCGTGTTTAGAATCTGCTAATTTGATTTGTGCAGGAGCAGCTTCAACTTCAGCAGCGTCTAAGATAAATGGACGTAATGTAGCGTGTGAACATACGAAAG
>JAGHTX010000046.1 GCA_018065105.1 Bacillota bacterium | reverse complement strand
ATAGTGAAAGAGAACTTAAAAAAGTTTTAAAGAATAGTACTGTTCACAAAGGTTGTCCAATTCAAGGAAGTAAGGCTCAATCTTGTGAAACTATTTTAAAGACATATATTGGAGGATAAATAAAATGAAAAAAGAGGTAATGTTAGTTGTTGGTGCTGGACAAATTTCCATGGCTATTGCCAGAAGAATGGGAGCTGGAAAGAAAATCGTTATGGGAGATAAAAAAATCGAAAATGTCCAAGCCATTGCCAAAGTTATGAATGAAGCTGGATATGATGTAGAGATTCAAGAAATGGATCTTTCTAGTCGAGAATCTATTGTATCTTTTATCGAATACGCTAAATCTTTTGGAGAAATATCTATGTTGGTAAATGGAGCAGGTGTGTCTCCTTCTCAAGCACCTATTTCTGTAATTCTAAATGTAGACTTATATGGAACAGCCGTTTTATTAGAAGAAGTAGGAAAAGTTATTAAAGAAGGTGGGGTGGGTGTAACCATCTCCTCACAATCTGGCTGGAGAATGCCACAATTAACACCGCAACAAGATAGAGCATTAGCTATGACTCCTTGCGAAGAATTATTGGAATTAGATTTCTTACAAGAAGAAAATATAGAGAACACACTACATGCGTATCAATTGGCAAAACGATGCAACGAAAAACGTGTTATGTATGAAGCCATTCGCTGGTCTGAAAGAGGAGCCCGATTAAATGCGATTGCGCCAGGAATTATTGTCACTCCACTTGCGATTGACGAATTCAATGGACCAAGGGGTGATTTCTATAAAAATATGTTTGCGAAATGTCCAGCAAGAAGACCTGGAACTGCAGATGAAGTTGCCAATGTTGCGGAATTGTTAATGAGTGATAAAGGTGCTTTTATTTCTGGTTCAACTTTCCTTATGGATGGAGGAGCTACTGCTTCTTATTACTATGGACCATTACAACCATAGAAACAGGATATAGTGCTCATTCAAAATAGAAAAAGTATGGCAAATTGAGATTCACGGAGAAGTTATCATCGCTATAGTGAAGGATGTTCCTTTTGTTAGATTCACAACAGGAAACGCTTAAAGAGGCATAAATTATTCTTCATATCATCTTGCATATATGTATTTCATCTGTTGATTCGAATCTATTATTTGTATTCATGATATAATATAGACATAGATTAGAATTTGTAGGAGCAAATTATGAAGGCGCAGCTTATATTAAGGACAATCATTGTCTGTATAATAATTGGAATTGTTATGCTTTCAATATTTAGATCTTCTGAATCTTATAGGAGGGCAAAAGCTGAAATTATGTGGGATTGTTCCGTGGTCTGTTCTGAAGAGTTAACATCTGATAAATATGTAATAACTAATTCGGATGTAAAAGTGTTGTCCAAAACAGGCGTGTTAACGATTCAAAACAGAAATGATTTCAATATCGTAGTGCATCTGCTATGCGAAGGAAATTCAGAAATAGTATCGGATAGTATTCCTGGTGGTGGATGTTATTCTTTCATGCAGATAACAGATAAGGAATATACTGTTGGCATCCATGCGGATGTGGATGAGAACACGTATATACAAGTGCTAGTGTATGATGGAAAGGACACAGAACCTTATACAAAATAATCGTTTAAAAGGAGGCATAATATGAAAAAATTTGGTGAAGCACATCCGGTTATTCATATCGTGATTTTATTTGTGATCGGTGTGTTATTTGCCGGCGTAGTTGGAGGAATATTGAATGTACTTGGTTTTGACAATAATGTTAGTGGATCTATCGCACGAATACTGATAGGAATTGTTTTTCTTGTCATTCATTATAAAAAATTCAAATTTGGACATTCCTTTAAGGGATTGGTCGTTATGTTACCTGTATTGTTACTGGCAATATATAAAATTCCATATCATTACATAAGTGGTGGTGGAACACCAAATGCAGTAACAGTGCCTATTCTTATAATTGGTTTGGCACCTGCAATTTTCGAAGAGATTCTTTTTCGAGGAATCTTAGTTTTTAACTTAAAGAAAAAACTGGATAACCCTATAGCTATTGTGTTTATTTCAGCACTGGTATTTAGCTTAGTACACCTGACAAACATAATGGGGATGGACCTGATATCGCTATTGGTTCAACTAATCATGGCATTTGTGACAGGTGTTGTTCTAGGGGCTGTATACCTAAAAACAGGA
>JAGHTX010000009.1 GCA_018065105.1 Bacillota bacterium | reverse complement strand
CGCAAATCCATTGTAATAAATAACGCATATATTACATTCCGCTTAACATATATCCTAAAGAGTAAAAATATCAAGAAAAGACATTTCAAAGAGATGGCATCCATGATTCAATCCCTATGATTGAATCATTAATCGAACACATAATTATAAAATGCAAAAAAGGTATCTAGTTACCCAAATACCTCTATTCAACATCTTTAAAAACACTTATAATCAAGTATTCCTTCAATCTTTCATAGTTCTAACGATACCGTTCGTTTCTTAGTTCTCAAGAATAACGCTCTATCGTAGCCAGGAGAATAAACCTCTTTTCTTGACTTCCATGTTTTCTACTTTTTTATTTTCTAATATCTTAATTGGATTGTTCAACAACAACAATTCGGCTGTCTCTTTCCCATATCGATTTTCTAAGAATGTTTTGACATCGGATAATTTTTCCGTACGAACACCCGATAAACGGTGTGCATCGCTAGCTACTACATGGACATATCCATTATCTAATAACCACAAGGCATTCTTTTGCATTTGTTTTCCATGTTCGCCTAAGATACTTGTTCGATTGACCTGGAATACATAGCCTTTATCAAACCATTCTTGAATGATTTTTTTATCAATTCCATTATGGAAATATCGTTCTACATGGGCAATAACAGGTACCATATCGTGAATTTCAACTTCAAACAAAGTATCTTCACGATAGTCAATATCATGAATATCCCTACGAACATCGTATTCGACTAATAAGTACTTTGTGTTATTGATGGTACGATACCATCCTTCATGCAAAGCTTTCGCAAAATACTCATTCATGAACATTTCTGCGCCAGGATAAATCACAATTCTAACCTTTTTTGCCTCATACAACAATTCTCTCTGGCGCATAGTTATCGTATCGTATAATTCTTGGTCCATTTGTCCAGGAACGAAATGAGGAGTTGAAACAATCCCACGGATACCATCTTCTCTAGCACGAGCTAAAGCTTCTCTAGAATCATAAAGATTCGGGAACCCATCATCTACATCCCAAGCAATATGTGAGTGTAAGTCTACCATATAATCTTCTTTCTAATTTTATCTGTATAAAAACAGTAATGAAATATAAAACTTCTTATGCTCAACTAGCCATAAGATACTACTATGATAATACTAAAATTTATTCATGCATTCAATCTTGACGACTTCAAATCGCTTTTAATAGCGAATAAAATAACTCTGGATAGTACGCTTCGAAGAATCCCAGGTATCCACGATTTTGAATCGGTCTTCTTTTTCTTTGACAATAGAAATCACATGGCTTTTTCCACTATAGGCAAACAAACGAACTTCTCCGGCAAACTTATGGTCCAGTTTTTCACAAAGGTCAGACCCATTCATCTTTTTATGAGCCGGAATCTGCAAAAATCCTTGTCTAGACAAATACGAATCGAGCACAATACTTGTGTTCACAAATATACAATGATGCTCATATGCTACCTTGGCAAGCGCATCTAAAGATTCATGCCAGCCAATATTCATGGTACTGGCAATAGCACGAATAGCACAATCTCCAACATTCTTTCCTAAAGGATTCTTGTTCTCATAACGCATTGTATAGGTATCTTTTTTCAAAGAAGTAAATTTTGTCTTTTCTTTTACTCTTTCAGAATTTCCAACCGGAACAAGAATAGCAGTTCCTTCTTTAATCAAATCTGTAGGTGTACCATCTACAGATTTCGGATTACGAACATAGATTACTAAATCATCATCCCTTTTTTCAATCGCAAAATAAAGATTATTCATTAGTACAATAGCTTTACCTTCAAAATCCTTTGTATAACGAACTTTCTGATATCCAAATAATTTTAACATCTTTTTAATGTTCTTCTTATGGTCCGGTGTAGAACAATACGTATGAAGCGTTTGAATGTATCTACCATAAGCTTCTTTCCAAGATAAGTCTTCTACAATAGCCATCGCATTCAAACAAGAACGGTGATATTCCTCAGATTTCTTCCAAACTAAATCTAGATTTCTATATTCAATATACTCCATAAACTTTCCTCCTAAAAACTTCTAATTTATCTATGGAAGGAAACCAAAAAAATTGAACTAAAAAAGCACACAAGTGCTAAACTCATGTGCTGCAAACAACTCTTCTTAATGTTAATAATTATTTCAAGCAAGCTGAAAATCTCTGTATTCTTTCTCTAGCTCTTCTTTGGACAATTCAAACATTTCAACTAAATCATCTAATTCTAATTTACCTTTCGAAACAAGACAAAATAGAAATAGTTTTTGTCCTTCACGTTCTATTTGATATTCCTCTGCTTCTTTTTGTAACAGCGCTAACTCTTTCTGAAATTTCTCTTCTTCCTTTTGAAATCGTAATCTCTCTTTTCTTCTTCCTTCTGCTTCCGCTGTATCTAAAATCCAACTACCCATACTTAATAACCACCTAGAATCCTTTTTAGTTCAATCCACTAGGATATATCGCATTGTATTCTTTTTCTAGTTCATCTTTTGAAATTCCAAATCTTTCAATTAAATCATCTAATTCTAATTTACCTTTTGCGATCAAGCCAAATAAATATAGTTTATTTTGTTCATTTTCTTTTTGAAGCTTCTTCTCTCTTTTTTGACTCATTTCAATTTCTTTCAAAAATTTTTGTTTCTCTTTTTGATGTTTTTCTTCTTTCTTTAGATGAAGTTCATTTTCTTCTTGAAGTTTCTTCTCTCTTTTTTGTC
>JAGHTX010000008.1 GCA_018065105.1 Bacillota bacterium | reverse complement strand
AATAAATATATCACTGCAATCAAAGATGGTATGTTAGCATACACACCATTTACTATTATCGCATCAATTTTCTTAATTCTTGCTTGTATGCCATTTGATGCATTCAACAATGCAGTAACAGCAATTTTACACTGTGATCAAGCTATTTGGACAGGAAAATTATTATCCGTTTACTTTGTAAGTTTAAATATGTGTGGATTCTTAGTTGTATTAACTGTATCTTACGCAATCGCAAAACAATTAGAAGTAAATGAAATTCAATCAATGGTAACAAATGTAGTTGCATTCTTAGTACTATTCCCATTAGGTGAAGGAAATACTATCGCATTAGGTGATTTGGGAGCAACTTCTATGTTCGCTGCAATCGTTGTTTCTTTAGTGGGAACAAGAATTTATAAGGCAGTTGATGACGCTGGTATCAAAATTAAAATGCCAGATGCTGTACCACCAGCTGTTTCTCAACCATTCGAAGCATTAATTCCAAGTGCCGTTGTAATTATTGTATTCTGGGTAATTCGATTAATCACAGATGCAACAGGAACAACATTTGTGGCAATCATTAACTCAACATTGGGTGTTCCACTAAGATTACTTGGAGGTACTTTAGTTGGTTCAATTATTTCAAAAATTTTCGAACAATTATTATGGTTCTTTGGAATCCACGGAGGATCAATCGTATCAGCTGCTATGAATCCAATTTGGCAAGTATTAGAAGAAGAAAACCGTGTTGCAGCTATGGCTGGTGAAGCAATTCCTAATATTATTTCAAGTTCATTCTGTACACACTTCATGAGTATTGGTTTAGTAGGTGGTGTTATTGCTGCGTTAATTGTCGCAAAATCATCACAATATAAAGAAATTTCTCGTATGGCAATTGGTCCTTATGCATTCAATGTTGGAGAACCTGCATTATTCGGTTTCCCACTAATGTTAAACTTTACAATCTTTGTACCATTTATCTTATCCAATGCAGTATCAGGAATTATTGCTTATGTTGCGATGAAAATGGGATTGGTTGCGATTCCAACTGGATTGGTACAACTTCCTTGGACAATGCCAGTAATCGTTTCTGGTTTTATGGTAACACAAAGTATTTCTGGAGCGATTCTTCAAATTGTACAATTAGTAGTAGCTACATTATTCTGGATCCCATTCATGAAAAAAGCCGATGCAGAAGTCTGTGCTCTTGAAAATGGTAGTGAAGAATAACAACCTAAGGAGAAATGATTATGGCTCAAATGGGTGAAAAACTTCTATCGGGCCTTTGTGAAATGGTGAGTTATGCAGGCGGAGCGCGAAGTTCTTATATCTTGGCGGTTCAAGCTGCAAAAGAGTGTAATGAAGAAGAGTGCGTTCGAAGATACATGGAAGGGGACGAACTTCTTCAAAAAGCTCACGATATACATTATGAAATACTTTCGATGGAATCTGCACAACTGGAAAAGACGTTTGAAATATCCATATTTTTAGTTCATGTAGAAGATCAATTTATGGCAGCTGAATCGTTTCGAATCATGGCAGCTGAATTCATTGATTTGTATAAGTTAGTTAAACGATAAAAGAGGAAAAATGTAGTTTCTCTTTTATTCATAAGGAGGAGAACATGGAATACATTCAAGAGGTTAAGGTTTGTTCTAATCAAATGTTTGATATTTTTGAAAAATCATATTTAGCAGATATTTATAATGCAACAGGAAAAAAGATACCGACTCTTTATTCTGGATACTCCTATTCTAAAAAAATCCACAGTGGAGAAATGAAGATTGTTATTAATAATTATTTGGAAAACCGCTCCATTGGTTCATCTTATATCTTGGATGATAAAGAAATTGTCTCCTCCTATACGCTGTTACCAAATGGTGATAACTCTTGTAAGGTGATTTATAAAGAAATCATTCATTCGAAAAATCAAAAAGAGTTAAGAGGTTTAGAAAAATGGATGGCAGAACGTCGTTTTAAAAAAATGGCAAAAAAGTATATTACAGGAATCGAAAGGCATTTAGTAAAAAAGGAACGAAAAGGTCATGAGTAAAGAATTAAATATAGTAGATTACAAGAAATCTAAATTTTACCAAAGGTTAAAACCAAATAAGCAAAAAGAATTGGAAGCTTTCTGTAAAGAAAATCAAATCGAAAGAGCACATTTAAGTTTACTTGTGGCGCTTCAGGAATGGAAACATATGCCAAAAGAAGAAAAAAACAAAGGAAATGAAAAAGCAGAATATTTGTTAGTTGTCTGTGTCATGTTCTTTGTGTGTATGGGCGTTTGGGGAAGTATGAATATGAAACTTATATCAGCCGTTATGGTTTTATGTTCTGCAACAATATACGCAACCGCTATTCTGAATCCAGAAACTAACCGAATGCGAAAAATAAAAAAAGCATTGAAAAAATATCCTAAAGTTCCTGAATTTAACTGGGAATCATAATAAATGGATCTTGTTAAAAATAAAATATCAATGCGCCTGATTTATACAAAGTTTAATAAAAAGAAGTTTCGTATAGTGGGCATATTCATAAAAGAATGAATATGTCTTTTCTTTTACGCAAAATTGATGAACTGGAGGAAAAAATGAATTATTATTTGGCAATCGATATTGGCGCTTCAAGTGGAAGACATATTCTAGGTCATTATGAGCAGAATAAAATCGTACTTGAAGAAATATATAGATTCCCAAATGGAATGAAAGAGAAAAACGGACATTTGATTTGGGATGTAGAAGAATTATTCCTACATATCAAAGAAGGAATGAAAAAGTGTAAGGAATTGAATATTGTTCCATACAGCATGGGAATTGATACATGGGCAGTTGACTATGCTTTGTTGGATGTATCAGGAAAACGTATGCAAGATGTATATGGTTATCGTGACTCTAGAACGGAAGGGATGGATACAAAGGTATATGACATTATTTGTGAAGATGATTTGTATGCTCGAACAGGTATCCAGAAACAAATCTTTAATACAATCTATCAATTGATGTCTGAAAAAGAACTAGACAAAGCTGATTGTATGTTGATGGTACCTGATTATTTCAATTACTTATTAACAGGAAAGAAAATTACAGAATACACGAATGCATCTACAACGCAACTCGTAAGTCCAATTACCAAAGATTGGGATTTTGAATTAATCGAACGATTGGGATATCCTGCAAAAATTTTTACAGAGATAAAATGTCCAGGAACCTTTGTAGG
>JAGHTX010000124.1 GCA_018065105.1 Bacillota bacterium | reverse complement strand
GGTGTCAAAGCCGCCTTTGCCCATACGGCAAGTGAAAACCCAGAAAGTGATGAATACTACGATAAGATCATTAAAGAAGCCGGCGCTATTCGTGCTACAACTTGGGAAGAATTCTTAGATGTATCTCTTGCCCTTGGTCATCAACCACCACTAACTGGTGATAATGTCGTTATGATTACCAATGGTGGAGGGGCTGGATTGCTGTCTTGTGACCACTTTGAACGATGTGGTTTCCCATTGAAAGAATTAAAAGAGATTTCTCCAATGTTGGAACAAAGAATTCGTGCATATATGCCAATGTTTGGATCTCCTTTAAATCCAGTAGACATTTCAGGAACGGCTTCGGTAATCCAATATAAAGGGGCTTTCCAACAAGCTTTCCGTGATCCAAATGTCGATGGTGTATTAGGCGCTATTTGTCCTACAGCGGTTACGGATGTAGCTGGTGTTGCCGATGCGGCCATTGAAGTATACGAAGCCAACAAATACTTAGGAAAACCATTCGTCATGATTTGCCAGGGTGGAAGAGAATGTCATGATGCGATCATGAAATTAAGAGATCATGGTATTCCGGCTTATGCCACTGCCGAACAAGCAGTAAATGCGGTTGTTGCCCTAAGAAAATTTGCGATTGGAAAAGGTAAATAATGATACAAGGAGAATAACTACTGTGGTTACTCTCCTTTTTCTATGAAAAAAGAACAGGTGATTTACCTGTTCTAGAAAGAATTAGCCGACTGCCCAGAAGGCCATATTATATAAGTTCATGGCACTGATTAGATTTTTTAGATCCTGATGTGAAGAATCTAATGTTAGAGCTTTGTATCCATAACTAAAGATACCATATCGTAAATAGTAACCATCATCACTATCTATGTCATACATCGTACTCATTTTATCGATATCAGAGATCACAATGTAGTATAGATCTCCTTCTTTTACTTTTTTCACTTCTTCTCGATTCACATAGACTTTTGAAGTAGATGTCATACCAGAGAAATACAATTTAATACCTGGTTTTTGTTTCAAAATCAATCGAGCTCCTTCAAAACGAATCTTTCCTGGAGCACTTTCATAATACTTAAAGGAATCCAGACTTGGTGAATATAGCGTTTGATTGTATTTTGGTAATCGTTCGGTATGATATCCAAAATACTGTTGTGTTGTTTTTCCATACATCAACATAGCTCGAGCAATATCGACAATTTTTGTTTCAAAGATGGCAGCATGACTGATCATGTAGTTGGCATAATCTTCTACAGTATACTCATATGTATCTTGATAAACTCCTTTTTCATAATATTTTGCGGTAATTGTTTCGGTCATTTCTTTAGCCGATACATGATATGGGAATCCATAATATCTATTTTTTCCCATATCCACGACTCTAGCCTGATCTGCATACACTCTTTCGGTAGTCTTTCCTGGCATACTAAATTCCATAAACGTATCGGATGATAGAGATGCAGCTTTTGTTAGATTCATCATGAAGTTGACTCCAATGTCTCCAGAAAGAGAAAGGGTGTAGCCTGCTAATTGACTGGTTTCACTTGGTTCCGTGTAATCTGGTATTAGCCGAAGAGAGAATCCTTTGTCGGAAATAGATCCATCACTGTGGAAAACAACTTTTACATAGGAATCATCAATATGTGTACCATAG
>JAGHTX010000109.1 GCA_018065105.1 Bacillota bacterium | reverse complement strand
CGAGATATACGAGTTCATGAGAAACTTCAAAGTTGTAAAGGTTTCCGACAAGAAATACATAAATATTGCGAAGTCGACAAGATTCATAAAGGGATTATCCACACTATTTGATCAGCCATTGACGAACTATTTTTTAACGGAAAAACAGATAAAAATGATGCATTCCCGTTAGTCGGGTTTGCACCATTTTTAATCAAAACTTCTAAAGTCAGGTAATATCACTAAGGGTATTATTTTTCAAGGCATAATTTTAAGATTTTCTTAAAATAAAGAAACAGACTTCCGGTGTCGCATTTAAGCGCGCTTTCAGTTGGGTACAACCAATTCCCGTTGTTATGTAATACGGGAAAGAAAGTGTTCGAGAATTGGCTCGATTGATGGATTCACTTCCTTTTACGGTTTTATAACCACCCAATAAAGGATATGTCAGTTGTGTACCATGCGAGTTGGCCACAAGGGCAAGACTGATGGGAAGAAGAGCAAGTTTTTCATTTTTTAATAAGTCAGGCTGGTGACAAATCAATAAGTTATACTCTTCATCGGAAACTGAAGAAAAGGCTTGATCCAAGGAATCTTCATCCGATAATCCGATGATACGAATGGAACTTTTAGAATGATTTCCAATGCGCAGGTTCTGATTGTTTAATACTTCGACATTCGCATTAAAATACAATTGAGCCAGTTTTTCTTTATGTATATCTTCTAAATCCATTTCTCCATAGACCGCATATTTTCCTAATGGTGCTTTAATCTTACTAAAATGTTCTTGAATCTCATCTAACATCTTTGGTGTCGGTCTCATTTCGTGATCAAACACATCGCCTCCAAAAATCAAAATATCCGGATCCAGTTCTTCGATCATCGCAAAAGTTTTATCAACTGTTTCTGTGGTTGTGTAATTTCCATATAAAAGGTCCGAAAAATAGACGATGGATACCTCTTCCATGTTCGAAGGTATTTTGGCATCGGTGATTGTCTCGTATTTTTGCCGTAGTAAATAGGGGTTAATGAATTGTGAACAATACGCAATCGAAATAACCGAAATAAGGCATATGACAACGATAAATATTAAGGATAAGATAGTCTTTCTGAAATTCATACAAAAAATGTAACACAAAAAAGAGAAGATTGGAATAGTTCCTAATCTTCTCGAACTTTTGAAACTCTACGAGATGGTTTACGCTTGCTTTGAAGTTCTTCCATCGTTTGTTTCGAATTGATAATAACGGGAATAACAATTGGGTTACGACGAGTTTTCTTGTATAAGAAAGGTTCCAATGTAGAACGAACACAGTTCTTCAATTCACCGAATGTGGTACGTTCTTTCATTTTTTCTTGAAGCGAATTATAAACGATAAATTCGGCTTCTTTGATTAAGCCCTGGCTGTCCTTAATAAACACAAATCCACGAGATACGATAACTGGTCGCATAAGAATTTTATTTGTCTTAGAATCAATCGCAATAATGACAGAAACCAATCCGTTATCGGCCAAGATACGGCGGTCTTTTAATACTGCGGTTGATAAACCAGAAATATCATTTCCGTCTACGTAAATATCATCACCTTGATAACGCCAGTCACTTTGAATGACCTGGTGATTACGAAGAATCAAGATATCCCCATTCGCACAAACAAAGACGTTTTCTCTAGGAATTCCGGTTTCGATTGCGGTTTGTCTGTGTTGTACCAACATCTTATATTCCCCATGTATTGGCATAAAATAACGAGGACGAATCAATTGTAACATTAATTTTTGTTCTTCTTTTGAAGCATGACCTGTAGTGTGAAGGTTTGTAAGAACCGACTTAGTAAGAACGGTTGCTCCGCTTCTAAATAAGTTATCTAATACTTTATTAACACTGGTTTGGTTACCAGGAATTGGATTGCTTGAGAAAACGATTGTGTCCGTTGTCTTTAAGTGGATATAACGGTGTGTACCATTCGCGATACGAGAAAGGGCAGCTAATGGTTCTCCTTGTGAACCTGTACAGATGATACAAGTTTTTTCATCCGGTACAACGGAAAGTTCTTCCGGTGTCATAAAATCACTGTTTTTGGCATGTATTGTACCCATCTTACGACCAATGTCGACGATGTTTTCCATACTGCGACCAAAGACAATAACGCGACGACCACAGCGAATGGCCGCTTCAATGATTTGGGCTACACGGTGAACGTTACTAGCGAAGGTAGAAACAATCAAACGATGTTTCGTACGATTCATAATCGAGTAAATTTCCTGGGCTACTACTTTCTCCGAAATAGAGAAATCTTCAACCCCGGAGTTTGTCGAATCGCTCATCAACAAATCTGGCGATAATGCTCCAATATACGCCATTTTTTGATAATCCGCATTGGTTCCAACTGGAGTTAAATCAAATTTAAAGTCTCCGGTATGAACGATCGTACCGTTTGGTGTAGTAATATAGACACCTAATGAATCAGGAATGGAGTGAATGGTGTTAAAAAAGCCTACTGTAAAATATTTTGTTTTTACACGAGAATCTTCGTTGATTTCGATGACAGGTGTAGATTCTAAACTCTTGTGTTCGCTTAATTTCTTGTGAATCAAAGCTTTAGCGAAACGAGGAGCGTAAATCGCATCGATACTTACTTGTTTTAGTAAGTAAGGGATACCACCGATATGATCTTCGTGACCGTGGGTGATAACTAAAACTTTTCTCTTTTTGTCCATGCGAATCAAATGATGATAATCCGGAATTACATAATCGACTCCTAATAAATCATCACCTGGAAATAATACTCCACAATCTACGATTAAAATTTCATTATCGTGTTCGTAACAATACATGTTTTTTCCAACTTCACCTAAACCACCAAGAGCGTAGATTAGAGTGTCGTTTTCTTCAACGTGATTGTTGATTGTATCAGGCTTATTTAAATTCGCATGCCGCATTGTATTATTCTTTGTCAGCATACTTATTTCTCCATTTCTACATTTTTGTCTAGTATAATTA
>JAGHTX010000180.1 GCA_018065105.1 Bacillota bacterium | reverse complement strand
TTTAGCGATTTTTAGAATCCCGATTATTTTAATACTTCCTTATATACACGAAGAACATTCTTATAAAAAATCTTTTCAATTTCTTCTTGTGTAAATCCTTCTTCTTCCAAAGCTACGGCTAACTTTTGGATTTGTGAAGCATTTTCAATTTCTAATTTACAATTGATTCCATCAAAATCCGTTCCTAAGGCAATGACATCGATTCCTGCTAAGTCACGAATGTATTTGATATGTGCAACCATATCCTGAATTCGAGATGGAGAGTGTGGTTCCTTGTTTGGAAGATCTAAAAAATCTCCACAAAAATTAATTCCCATAACCCCGCCTCTTTGAGCAAGAGCTATGATCATATCATCGCTTAAATTACGAGCCACTGGGCAAAGAGCTCTTGCGTTTGAGTGACTGGCTACAAATGGTTTTGTCGTATATTTTAAGACATCATAGAATCCTGCATCATTTAGATGTGAAACATCAATAATCATGCCTAATCTTTCCATTTCTTGAATGTAGTCCAAGCCAAAATCTGTTAATACATTAACTGTATCAACGCGTTGCAGGAAGCTTGCTTCCTTGTAGTTCACAAAATCGTCCATAGATAGGTTTGGATACCCAATTCCATTTGGATAATTCCAAGTTAGAGCAATCATACGAACCCCCATGCGATAATAATTACGAAGCATTGCCAAACTATCAAATACGACTCCACCATCTTCCAAAGTTAATAAAGCAGAAATCTTTCCTTCTTTTTCATTCTTTTCAATATCTTCATACGTATACACAGGCGCAATAATATCTTCATTCTCTTCCAACATACGATAGTACATATCCATAAGTTTCATCGTTTCTTCTTCTGGAATTTCTCTTTTCTTTTGATCTGTAAAAAGGGCAAAATTCTGAAGCAGGTATTGTCCCTTTTGAAGCTTATGCAAATCTATATGAAGATCGTTATCTAAAAAATTAACAGGAAATCCTTTTTCCTCTTCTTCTAATAATCCAAGCACTGTATCACAATGCATATCCACAACTTTCATAATTTCCTCCTTAAAAAAACATCTACAAAAAGTAGATGTCTATTTCCATAATTTTTCTAAATCTTCTTCTGGAATGGTTGGTACACGTTGAATAGATAGTTTTACACCCAATTCTTGAAGACGTTTAAATGCAGCAACATCCGCATCGTCAACCGCTACAGAAGTCGCTACTTGACGTTTTCCTTCTGCCATGTGCATATTACCAATGTTTACTTTATCGATTGGTACACCACCTTCAACTAGTTTTACAACATCTGCAGGATTGTCACAAATGATGAAAATGAATTGTTTAGGTGACGCTTTGTGAATTACATTAATTGTTTTTTGAATCGTAAAATATCTTGTTTGCACTGAAGAAGGTGCGGCCATATTCATTAATCCTTGGCGGAATGTATCGGCAGCAACTGCATCGTTAGCTACCAATAATAGGTTAGCTCCTACATGACTATTCCATTGTGTTGCGACTTGACCGTGAATTAAACGTTGGTCAATTCTTGTAAGTAAAATATTAGGCATGATCAAATCTCCCTCTAATTAAGTTATAAGTTATTTAAATTATAACTATTAAAAGAAATCAGTTCAACAAGAAAAAAGGACTTCTTGCGAAGTCCTAAAAATTACCGAATCTTAAAAATTATTTTCCGAATTCAACGTCTTTTAAGTTATAGAAAGTTTTGTCTCCTAAGTATTGAGCGATTGAAGCAGCTCCACGTTGATTTAATTCGTCTTCGATACGCATTAAACGGTTGTATTTAGCGATACGGTCAGTACGTGATAATGAACCAGTTTTGATTTGACCAGCATTTAATCCAACAGCGATGTCAGCAATTGTTGAATCTTCAGTTTCTCCTGAACGGTGAGAAACGATGCAAGTGTATCCGTGTTTTTTAGCCATTTCGATTGCGTCGAATGTTTCAGTTAAAGTACCAATTTGGTTAACTTTGATTAAGATAGCGTTAGCGATACCTTTTTCGATTCCTTCGTAAAGGATTCCAGGGTTAGTAACGAATAGGTCGTCACCTACTAATTGAACTTTGTCACCTAAACGGTCAGTTAAACGTTTCCATCCGTCCCAGTCACCTTCAGCAAGTCCGTCTTCGATAGAGATGATTGGATATTTTGATAACCAAGCTTCATACATATCGATCATTTCATCAGAAGTTTTAGTTCCTTCTCCTGATTTAACTAATTCGTAAACACCTTTTTCTTCATCATAGAATTCTGAAGAAGCAACGTCCATAGCAATCTTCATATCTTTACCTGGTTCATAACCAGCAGCTTTCATAGCTTCTACTAAGATTTCTAATGGTTCTTCGTTACCGTTTACACATGAAGGAGCGAATCCACCTTCGTCACCAACGTTAGTGTTGTATCCACGTCCTTTTAATACTTTCTTTAATGCGTGGAAAGTTTCAGCAGCCATACGTACAGCTTCTTTTTCAGATTTTGCACCAACTGGCATGATCATGAATTCTTGGAAGTCAACTGTAGAGTCAGCGTGTGATCCACCGTTGATTACGTTACACATAGGAACTGGTAATACTTTACCGTTGAATCCACCGAAGTAGTTGTATAATGGCATTCCATAGTAATCAGCAGCAGCAATAGCAACAGCCATAGATACACCTAAAGTAGCGTTAGCTCCTAATTCTTTTTTGAATACGTCTCCGTGTCCTAATTCTAACATTTTAGCGTCGATTAAGTTTTGGCTACGAACGTCCATACCAGTGATAGCTGGAGCGATGATAGTGTTTACATTATTAACAGCTTTAGTAGTTCCTTTTCCTAAGTAACGAGATTTGTCACCGTCACGTAATTCTAAAGCTTCACGAACACCAGTAGATGCTCCACTAGGTACCATAGCGCGTCCATAAGCACCTGATTCAGTTGTAACTTCAACTTCTACAGTTGGGTTACCACGTGAGTCGATCACTTCACGTGCATATACATCAACAATAATAGGCATAATTAAATAATCCTCCTCTTAGCCTTTTTTTAGCTAATAAAATAATATCACTTACTGTCTTGTCTTTCAACTAAATTCCCGTTTAAACAAGGCTATAACCTGTTTAATTTCGCTATTTGATTCACTTGTAAAAACACATTTATAACTTGTTATACCATTTTTCTGATAAATAGGAATTGAATCCATTTCATTTGTGATTTCCTCATCAAATAAACGCATATGACATTTGTCATCTCCCATACACAGTGCCTTCAAACCATCCATACCTCTTAGTTCGTATTTATTTTGGTGACACAATGCACATTTATTCCTTTGACCATCTTTTAGTGCTGTATTTACTGGACAGTGATTCATTGTCATCAAGCGTCTTCTACCATAAATTGGCACGGTAACAGGAGCTTCTGTTCCATATCTTTCAACATATGATTTTGCCATATCCAGAATCTGTTCTTGGCTACACTCTTGAGATACCACCACTTGTTTATAACCAAGTTCTCTTAAAGCGGCCAATGCATAGGAATTGGTTACATTCATAGAGAAGTCAACAATTTCCCCTTCAACCAAATGCGATACAACCTGCCCTTTTAATTCCGTAATATTCGCTTTAGACTCTTTTATAAATTCACTTACCCACAATCCTTCTTCGTCGACAATCTGATTTTTGGATTGTACTTCAAATACATTCACGAGTGAACCTGTCTTTTCTGGTACAAAGTTATATTCCTTCTCTTCCACACCAGGAACTATCTTTCTAGCTTGTTCTAAAGCTTCAATGGCATCCCTTCTTAATGTGTTCATTGCCGAAATAGAGAAATAAATACCCGGTGCTAACTGATAGTCAATTTTTTCTACTTCCACCCAGCTGCTCTTCGTCTTTTTCATTTGTTTGTTCAAGACGGTTTCATTTGTTTCTTGTTTCATCGCTTGTGAAGCGACATCTGTGCTCGATACAACACATGAATGCATACCATCTGTAATCGTACAAATAAGCGGTTGTCCTAATCCAGCACAAGAAAGCTTCATTTGTACCGATACTTTTCTTGGAAGTTGTGTCAAGGCTTCAATTTCTTTGGCAAGTTGAGAATCCAAGGTCTTACGAACCATGCTTCCCACTTTTACGCCTTCACTTTCCACCATGCACACTTGTCCAGCATCTACGCGATTGACCAATTTTCCGTTTTCGCTATATAAATAATTTACATAGAATCCAATATCCTTTGTCTTATCTTCAATGCGGATACCATCCCCTTGTAATAGGTTTTTATTTAATTTGATATAAACTTGTCTTCCCCGAACGCGAACGACTTTTCCTAGAGGAATTCCCTGGTGATTACAAGATTTCGTATTCATCAATTGATTTCCACGTTTTTTAAACGCATGACCATATGTGTAACCACGGTTAAATGAAACTTGTAGATTTTCTAAATCTTGAGTCGTTACGGGATTTCCTTCCAAAGTTTTCTTAAGTACAGATACACTTTCATATACGTAGGAAGCCGATTTCATTCTTCCTTCAATTTTTAAGGAATCTACACCTGCCTCTTCCAATTCTTTTACACGATCAATCAAGGATAGATCCTTAGGGCTTAATAAATAGTTTCCTTTCGTTTCTATCACTTTTCCATTTTCTAATAAATCGTATTTCATTCGGCAAGGTTGTGCACATAGGCCTCTATTTCCACTACGATTGTAACGGAACGAAGAAAAGTAACATTGTCCGGAATAACAGATACAGATAGCTCCATGGACAAAAACTTCGATTTCTAATCCCGCCTTTTTACAAGCTTTAATTTCTTCTAAGGTACATTCCCTGGCAAGAACAACACGAGATACACCTAATTTCTTTAATTGCGAAATAATCATTGTATTATTTGTACTCAATTGTGTTGATGCATGAATCGTACATTGTGGTAAACGATGATGAATTAAATGAATCAAGCCTAAATCTTGTACAATAAGGGCATCCACTCCCATTTCATATAATCGTTTCGCCTGTTGATACGCTGGTTCTATTTCATCTTCATATAAAAGTGTATTCATGGTGACATGTACTTTAATTCCGAGTACATGACATCGATCTATCACTTCCTGCATTTCTTCAAAAGTAAAATTTTTTGCGAAAGCTCTGGCTCCAAAACTTGGAAGTCCACAATAGATCGCATCACACCCTGCTGCGATTGCTGCTTCTAAAGCTTCTTTAGATCCAACAGGTGCTAAAATTTCTGGACGCATACTATCATCCTTTCTATGAATCCGTGTCTCTATTATACAAGAAAAAAAGCACTTTAGTGTGCTTCTTTATCATTATAGTATTTTTGAATGGCTTTGAATGATTCTTCACTTAATACATGTTCAATACGACAGGCATCTTCGGCTGCAATGTTCTTAGGCACACCAATGCGTGTCAACATTTCCGTAAAGAAACAATGTCTATGATATGTTTCTGTCGCAATTTGTCTACCTTTTTCTGTTAATTGAAGAATCTTGCTTGTGTCCAATTTAATCAATTCTTTTTGAGATAAAACCTTCATCGCATGAGAAACGCTAGGTTTAGAAAATCCCAAATAGCTTGCGACATCTACGCTACGAACATGTTCAAGAGCACCTTCTAAAATAAGAATCGCTTCTAAATAATCTTCTAATGATTCTCCCAATGTTTCCATAACGATTTCTCCTTTGTCCACTATATTTTAGTTGAGACTAACTTTATTGTCAAATCAAATAATTTTACTTTTTTCGTTTATAAAAGCTTGAACAATATTGATAAATTCCTCTGTTGTTAAGATACAAAACACATCATCGAATTGACTTTCTACTCGAGTATATTCCGGGTCAATCATTGCGATTGTCGCATTTCCTGCGAATTCAACCTTTTCTTTTAAATCCATAGCTTTTTGGATTTCCATTAATATTTCTTGCCCAAAAGAAGCCACTTCTGATTCCACAAAAGAAGATAAAATCTCACTTTTAGGAGAAAAATCCATTAATAATTGTTGTTTCCCACTTTTTAATGTCAATATTCTAAATTTATAATCCATAACTACCCCTCGTAAATCGGGAATGCCGAAATAATCTTATCATCATCTGTTAAATACATTTCCACCACAAATCCATAGGATGTATCTCCACGATATGTATTGGAACGAACATGTTCTTTATTTTCATATGCTTCATTGATCACATCCACGACTTCTTGAGGAGAAAGCTTTTCTGGATAAAAAGTTGAATATCCTTTATTTCCTGATTTGGCAACACCATCCACTTCTACTTGTCCAGTATAGACATCGTTGGCATCGGGTTCTGTCTTTGTTCCTTCTAAAATGTAACCCGGACTATTTTCAATACCATCGTAGTGATAACCGGAAGCATTTCCTTTTCGATTTACCTGTCCTAAGAAAATGTGTTCAATAGCGGAAGGCAAGAAAATATCTGTATTTACTAAATCTTTTAGATCTTCTTCTGTATAAACAACTGCCTCTTCCTGTTGTGGAGTATCCGTAACTACAATTTCTGTTGGTTCATCCACTCCACCAATAATTGTTTCTTCACTTTGACTACATGCCACCATACTAAATCCTAAAAAGGCAGCGAATACTAATGTTAATAACTTTTTCATACTTTTCTAGTTCCTAAATTCAATAAGAAAGGATAGATTGCTCTATCCTTATTTTCTTTCTTCTAAACTAATCTTTCGAATAAGTTTTCTAATGG
Organism: Bacillota bacterium; assembly: GCA_018065105.1. Taxonomy (GTDB): domain Bacteria; phylum Bacillota_I; class Bacilli_A; order Erysipelotrichales; family Erysipelotrichaceae; genus Floccifex. The sequence continues at coordinate 2,947 of JAGHTX010000180.1, read as the reverse complement.
TTTACGAGATTCAGCAGGCATTGCCAACGCTTTTTCGATAGGGATGGCAACAATCTTGTTTTCGATGATACCAACACATTGTCCACCGATACCTTGCATTAATAAGTCAACGGCTTTTTCACCCATTTGGCTAGCTAACATACGGTCAAACGGAGTAGCAGAACCACCACGTTGGATGTGTCCTAATACAGTTGCACGACCAGCGAATCCAGTATTTAAACTAATCTTCTTAGCTAATTGATCAACATCTGTTAATTTTTCAGATACGATAACGATAGCGTGTCTTTTCTTTTTAATTAAGTCGATGTCACGTAAACGGTCCAATACATCTTGTTCATCGAAACCAGTGTCTTTTGTGATGATAATATCTGCACCAGTCGCAATACCAGCCCAAAGAGCTAAGTCTCCACAACGGTTACCCATTACTTCAACGATTGAGCAACGGTGGTGAGATCCAGAAGTATCTTTTAATTTGTCGATTGCGTCTACGATAGTTTCTAATGCTGTTTGGAATCCAATAGTAAATTCTGTACAAGTAATGTCATTATCAATTGTTCCTGGTAAACCAATACAGTTAATTCCCATTTCAGTTAATGAAAGAGCTCCACGATAAGAACCGTCTCCTCCGACAACTACAACCGCTTCAATACCACGTTTTTGAAGTTGGTGTACTGCTTTTCTACGAACTTCTTCGTCTTTAAATTCTGGTAAACGAGCAGAACCTAACATTGTTCCACCTAAGCTTACGATACCACTGACAGAAGCGTGAGTTAAAGGTTCGATATATCCTTCTACCATACCTTTGTATCCATTATAAATTCCAAACACTTCTAGTCCGGCATTTAATCCAACACGTGTTACGGCACGGATGGCTGCGTTCATTCCCGGTGAGTCTCCTCCGGAAGTCAAGATTCCAATTCTCTTGATCATAATTATGTCCTCCTAAGACCTTTTTAAGTATCTCTAAATGTAATATAAATATATCATATTTCTGTTAATTTATAAACTAGAAATAGTATCGAATAATAGGCATAATGTGATAAATCCTAAGAATCTACTTTTTCAAAATGACATTGACAATTCAATTTGGTCTGGATAAGTCATTAACCGATTTCCAATTCTCGCTACAACCGTTTTCACTACTATCTTAATATCTATTATGTTAATATTGAATCATGATGAAAAGGAGGCCCTTTTATGTATACATTTGAGCTGATTAATGATTTTACCATGAAAATCATAGATGAATACGATGAAGCATTATATCTAATTGAAGGAGAAGATAAAGTTCTTTGCATCGATGCGGGAATGAGCAAAAAAAATCTATATGAGTATTGTTTAAATTTCACCGATAAACCAATCGAACTTGCCATTTCTCATGGGCATTTGGATCATATTGGACAAAGTGGTTCTTTTAAAACAGTTTATATGTGTTCTAAAGATAAAAGTCTATACGAAAAGCACATGAAAATCGAAGGAGAAGGGCATTTTTCCAATGAAGGATTAAACATCTTACCTGTAGATCAGATTCAAGAAATGCCTTCTGTTTTCCACCTGGGAAAAAGAGATATCTTTGTACATCCTCTTATTGGACACACACCTGGTTCTGTCATCTTTATTGATCCAGCCGATCATTTTATCTATACCGGAGATGCTCTTGGTTCCGGATGTGGAGTATGGATGCAGTTGGATGAATGTTCGAATGTTAAATCTTATAAAAAATCGCTTTGGGATATCTTAAAAGTTTTTAAAGAATATAATGTGGATGAGGAATGGACATTCTTTGGAGGACATGACAAACAAGAATTCCAGTCAAAAGTAAGTTCTTACAATCCTTTATGCTTACAACTTGTAAAAGATATGCACAAATTGTGTGTTGGCCTAGAAAAAGGATCTATCGAATTAGAAGATATTGAAATTCGAGCTATGAGCCAGAAGCCATATTATGCAGCTTATAATAAAGCGGAAATTATCACCACAAAAGAAAAGTCAGGCAAATAATGCCTGATTTTTTAACGTCTTCTGTTTCGAGATTGTGCAATCAAAATTAATCGCAATAATTGTAGAATCGAAGATAAAGCACCAGCCACATAAGTTAAGGCAGCGGCTCTAAGAACACTTCGTGCATCTCCGATTTCATTACTATTTACCATTCCATATTGGTCAAGCATTTTCAATGCACGATTTGAAGCATTGAATTCCACTGGTAAAGTAACCAATTGGAATAAAACAGCCATGGAGAAACAAAGAATTCCTGCATTAATGAAAATCATTGCCGATTCAGAGCGAAGCATCAATCCTATAAATACCAATGGCCATGAGATATTGGCACCAATATTCGCAACCGGTACCAACATAGTACGTAATTCTAATGGTTTATATCCATAGGCATGCTGCATAACGTGACCACATTCATGTGCAGCAACACCCATAGCGGCAATAGATGTAGAAGAATATGTCGAATCGGATAAGCGAAGAATTTTTGACGAAGGATCATAATGATCGGTTAAATTCCCCGATACATGTTCGATTTGCACATCATAGATGCCTGACAAACGAAGAATCCTTTCGGCAACTTCTCTACCCGTCATATTTGAATAATTTCGAACTTGGGCATATTTGGCAAAAGTCGAATTCATACTGGCACTGGCAAGTCCGCAAATAGCCACTCCAAGGATAACTAAAATATAAGTTGGATCAAAAAAGAACATAATACATTCCTGCTACTCAAAATATGTTTAAAGATACTCAAACACATCGAGATATTGTAAATTCTCACGAGCATTACTTACTGCTTCATCGTGTATGCTTTGGCGATTGTTGGCAATACGCTACTCACAGGTTCTTGTACACTCCACAGTCGTTAATTCCCGACTAGCCATCGGTACATACTTACGTTTGCCTGATTATGCAACTTCGTAAGTTTTCGCATCTCTCAGATTCAGTG
>JAGHTX010000097.1 GCA_018065105.1 Bacillota bacterium | reverse complement strand
CTTCTTGTTCTCCACGATTCACATAACCGGCAACAAGAATGTTTTGGGCACGTCCGTATTGTTGAATCAATAATATCTTATCCGTTTCTTCATTGACCACGATCATACTGACAGCGACATTATACATGGGAAAACGGAATTGTTTACAGTTCTGGCAATAGGGAACCATTCCTTCTCCATTGCATTCTTTTAAAACGAGTGGATTCCCACAATCCATACAATATTTTTGTATCATATCAATCTCCAAACTTCTTTTTTAATGCTTTTTCTACGAATACTATGCTGCCTAACATAGGAATCATTTGCACAAATACCAGAATACCTATCGCATTTTCATTTTCCACAAATGTAATAAATATAATTGTCACCAGTAATGATACAAAACCTAGTTTCATCCATAAGGCACCACATATCTGATGTGCATAATCCCACGATGCCTGGCTCTTTTTTGAACGAGGTGTACGATATCCAATAAAATGATTGATATCTTTGGGTGGGTAATATTTCATCATAGCACCTGCAAGAATCATGACTACCGGAATTAACGATCCACTAAATATCAATACAATTCGAATCATTTTAGCTTGGCTCCAATATGTCTGAAATAGAAAGCCAAAGCAGTTCCCATATAGGCATGGGTAAATTCATGGTCTCCATATCGAGCTAAGACTTCTTCCATTGGCATTTCTTCGTATTTTAGTAACTCGTCTGCATCCAAGTGTTGTTCTCCCGTTTGAACTAAATCCTCAGCTAGATATACCGAAAAGTGATTTTTAAATAATGCCGTATTTGAGCTAACTCTTCCTAAAAAAGTAACTTTACCAGCCTTATATCCAGTTTCTTCTTCCAATTCTCGAATCGCCGTCACTTCTAAGTTTTCTCCAGGATCGGCAACCCCTCCTGGAAATTCAAGGGTAATGTTGTCTTCCCCATGTCGCCATTGACGAACTAAAATAAAATTTCCATCGTGAATCGCAATGACAACAACCCAATCGGGTGCACTAATTCCGACATAGGTTCCTTCTAGTCCTGAATCGGTTACTGACTTTTGTGAATATACATCAAACACTGGTGTATGCAAAATTCTTTCTTTGGAAATGGTTTTCCACTTTAATGAATCATAGTTCTCCATAAGTATTCCCTTCTATCGATATTATTTTTGAATTCTACCTTTGTTTTCGTATTTTGAAGCAAGATAAATAAAGCGCAATCCGATAACACTAAATAGGATGACTCCCACATAAAGACTCCTTCCCGCAACTAGAGAGACCAGTTCAAAGGCTATAGCGCCTAATAAAAATCCATATCCGGTTTTTTTATAGCTGGACACTAAGTGTTTACGAATTTCTTTTTGTTGAGAAGCATTGTATAAATGAAATGGATGATCACTTTTAAAGAATGCCCATATTCCTTTGCGTACAACAAATTCCACACAATCTTTCTCTAAAGACTGTTTCCATCTTTCAAATTGTTCTTCATCTAGATTATAAATATAGGCCATTCGATAATAATTACGTTCTGCTTTCTTTTCGAATTCATAATACCCATCTTCCACATCTTTAAACTGGTACCCTTTTAAACTCATTCTGTTTAAATATGCTTCTTCATCTTCATAAAAAATGAATCTTTGATATTGCTTCATGTCCTTATTATAAACTTTTTTATGATATACTTCCAATATGACTATTTTCAATCGCTTTATACAATACGTTTCTCGAAATGTAGCGGGGAAAATTGCCGTTTCTCTTTATGTTCTTGCGGATACTTATTTTATTTCCAAGGCTGTGGGTGCCAATGGGATAACGGCATTAAATCTAGTATTACCCATATATAGTGTTTTCTTTGGGTTAGGAGATATGATTGGTGTCGGCTCTTCCATTCGCTTCAGTCAGGAAAAGGCAAATGGATCTAAGAAATATCACATCTATTTCAATAACTCGATATTCTTTGGTTGCCTTTTTGGACTCATGTTTTCAATTATTGGTCTTCTGTTTCCCGAACGAATTCTGCAGTTTTTTGGAGCAGATGCCACAATTGTTCAAACCGGAAGAACCTATACACGGATTTTTATTACCCTTGCTCCTTGTTTTATATTGAATCAAATATGTAACAGCTTTGTGCGCAACGATGGAAATCCTGGTATTGCAATGCACGCAACCATATGGTCTTCCTTATTTAACATTGTGTTTGACTACATATTTATGTTTCCTATGCATATGTCTATGGCAGGAGCCGCCCTGGCAACAGGAATCAGCCCGATCATTGGTATCCTTATTTGTTGCGTTCATATTTTTTCTAAGAAGAGTGACTTGCACTTAAAAAGGAGTATACCGTCTATAAAAAAGTTTATGCATGCCTGCCAGGTTGGAATTTCCTGTTTTATTGCCGAAATGTCTTCTGGTATCATTACTATTCTGTTTAACTTTTTGATATTAAACATTGCCGGAAATATTGGTGTTGCAGCCTATGGAATCATCGCAAATATTGCTCTTGTTTGTATGGCTTCCTTAAATGGTATCGCCCTAGGCATTCAACCTCTGGTCAGTAAGTGTTTTGGATTGGGACAAAAAGAGGACATATCGAAATTAAAAAAATATGGATATCTTACTTCTCTACTATTTAGCGGCATCATTGTTTTGGTGAGTTATTTATTTACCGATCCAATGATCAATATATTTAACAGTGAACAAAATGTAGAACTAGCCAAACTCGCCTATGTGGGGATTCGAATATATTTTATTGGATTTATAGGAGTAGGAATTAATTTAGTAGGAGGATCTATATTAAGCAGTATGTCTCGTGCCAAGGAAGCATTTATTCTTTCCATCAGTCGAGGATTCATACTTATCTGTTTCTTCGGTATTCTTCTTTCCCAGCTCTTTGGAATGTCGGGTATATGGGCTAGCTTTGTGAGTTGTGAGTTAGTAAGTATGATATATACACTTTATCAAACTAGAAACGAATAGAAAAAGTTTTACTTATAAACACAAAAAGAAACAAGCAGTTAAGCTTGTTTCTTTTTTAATTCGTAAACATCAATTACTTTATTGACATTTTTATAACCATTATGAATTACCCATCCTAAGATCAATACTAGAAAGATCGAGATTACGAATAGAATGATACTAAGGATTTTTAGAGGCATATTTTCCGCAAGTACCAGTCCTAAGACTGAGCAAGCAGATAACACGATGGAAATTTTTAAGTACTTTTTGATATTGTTTAACATTCTTTTTTGATATTCGATTTCCTGTAAGAATCCTTGATCTAGGTTATTCATAATTAGCTCCATTTTTTAATTTTAGTAAGATAATCCTGGGTTGAAGAATCCAACTAATACACCAACGAATGCTACAACTACTAATAATAACATTACTTTGATTGGTGACATGTTTTTCTTAGCCATTAAGTACCAGCAAGCGATTACGAAGATTGCTGTTAACATTCCAGGGAATACATCGTTGAATTTGTCTTGTAATACTAAGTAAGCTTCACCAGCTTCATTGTATAATTTGAATGAAGTAGTAACTGAAACCCAAGTAGCTGATACGGCACCAATTACCATACCACCTAATAATGTAACTGATTCACGAAGGGCAACACCTTGTTCTCCAACTAAGAAGTCTACGGCTTTTCCTCCTAATTCGTATCCTTTGTAGAATAATAATCTCATTCCGAAGTATGCGAATAAGTTCCATGCTACGATATAGAAAATACATCCAACTGGAGATCCACCAGCAGATAATCCCATTGCGATACCTAATAAGATAGGAATTACTGTACCTACAACTAATGAGTCACCGATACCAGCTAAAGGACCCATTAAACCTGCACGTAAACCGTTGATTGATTCGTCATCAACTTCTTCACCATTTGCACGAGCTTCTTCTAACCCAGCAGTAATACCTACTACTACGGCACCGATTTGTGGTTCAGTGTTGAAGAATGCTGTATATGTGTGCATTGAACGAGCTTGATCTTCTTTGTTATCGTATAATTCTTCTACGATTGGAAGCATAGAGCATAAGTAACCAAATGTTTGCATGTGTTCTTGAGTGAAACATGTTAAGTTTCCATAGTACCAACTGTGGAATGCTTTAGATAAAGTCTTTGCAGATAATTTCTTTGCCATGATTAGATATCCTCCTCGTCATCATCATCAGCTCCTGCAGAAGCAGTTCTCTTGAATGATAACATTTTGATGTTGTAGTTAATTAAAGCGAACATTGCAGCAACAACTGTAGCAGATACTAAGTTAATGTGCATTGATGCAGCTAATGTGAATCCGAATAAATAAGGTACGAAGTCGATTGGTTTTTGAGCAATTTGTTTTAATAAGATAGCGATCCCTACACAAGGTAATAATGAACCAACTGTGAATAATGTTTTCATTGCTAATCCATCCATAGGTAATGAAGTTTTGATGATTTCAACAACGTCAGCACCCATGTGGCACATTAATAATGTTGGGATGAATGAGAAACAAATGTGAGAAATCCAAGGTAAGATCATGTCAACTGCATATAACTTGTGGTAGTCACCTTTTTCTACAGCTGTCCATCCAATGTGTTGCCATACTAAGTTCATAGTAGCTGTTCCGTAGAATAATACAGTACCTAATGTACCTACCATTGTACCGAATGAAGTAGCTAATGCAGCACCTTCAGCTGAAGAAGCATCTAATCCGTAAGATTTTAATGCTACCATTGCTAGAGGGATACCAATGTAAGATACAGCACGAACGTCTGCAGAAACAGTTCCACCAGGTGTAACTAATGCGATATAAACTACTTGCATTGCGATACCAACTAATACACCAGTTGCAACATCACCTAAGATTAATCCACATACAAGACCACCAATTAAAGGACGTCCTAATGTGTAGTTACCAATTGAAGTTCCTCCTAAACCTGGCATAGATGCTAAACATGCAAATAAACCAAGGATAGCGGCTTGAAACCAACTAATTGTCATAATACTTTTCTCTCCTTTTAATTTAATTGTTTTTTATTACTAGAAACCAAATTTAGAACGGAAGTCTTCCCAGAATCCGATAGATACATCTGGAAGAAGTGCAAATTTGATTTTGTAACCAGCTTTGTACATTGCTTCGAATGCTTCAGCTTCTTCTTGAGTAATTGATTGGTTGTTTCCAAGTTTAACAGCACCTGGACGGTCATTACATGGTCCAACAATTACTGTGTCGATTCCAGGTTGGAAACCTTGATCAACTAAGATTGCTTTCATGTCGATTGGGTTTTTAGTAATTAAGAAATATTTATCTTTAGAATCTAAAACTTTTTGACATTTCTTTTGCCAAGCAGCCATATCCCAGATAAAAGTCTTTTTACCAGCAGCTGATTTGTAAGCAGCTTTTAATACATCATTGTTTGCAGCTTTGTCGTTAACTGCTACTAATCCATCACATGGATATTCTCTTGACCAACGAGTACAAGTTTGCCCGTGGATCATACGGTCATCAATACGAATAAATGATACTGACATTATTTTATCCTCCTATAGATCTTCTTCATCGTCATCATCGCTAGTTACGACTTTGAATTCTTTCATTGAACCTAATGCTTCGTTAAGAACAGTTGCCACTAATGTTTCTTTGTCCATCATATCTTTCATGATGCAAGTTGTTAATGCTAGTGGTAAGCTCATTCCACCTAAAATTGTTGTATTAGCTAACATTCCTTTTTCTGCTAATACGTTAAGTGCAGTTGTTAATGGAGATCCTCCGATAATGTCTGCTAATAAGATAATTTCATCTTCTGCAGTAATTGGAGCGATTTTATCCGCAAACATAACTGCGAATTCATCAGCTGTACTACCATCAGGTAATCCAACAGCTAATACTTCATCCTTTGGTCCAGCTAACATGTTCAAAGAAATTTTCATTCCTTCAGCCATACCTCCGTGAGATACAAGTACTACATAATTCATTTTAATTTCCTCCTCTGTATGGTTATAGTTTACAGTTTATGAAAGGGGTTTCCTTGTGTCATGAAGCATTCAATTCACGTGACAATTATCACTGTTTCATAAATTATAGAATGACAAATGTCATATAAATAAAAAAGTAATGATTTTCATCATTACTTTAATCTAGATTCTAAAGATTCCTTAATGGTAGCCAGTTCGCTTTCAATGGAATTGGATTCAAAAGCCTGGCTAATTAGGTAGTCTGCATAATTGCTTGCTTCATTATATTTTTTAAAACGAGGTTCCACGGTTAAGTGAGTCAATACGTTATCAATTTGTTTCGGGTTAATTTCTAGTGCCTCATTTTCGAAGACAGTTTTTGCGAAATCTGAATTTATAATACTTTTTTGAACCGATAAACCTTTATTGTTCACCAAAGCGCTCTCTTGTAAGCTCTGATCACTTGCTAACATCTTTACGAATTCAAAGGCAAGATCCTTATTAGAACTTCTTGAATGCACGGCCATCATTGAACTTACCGCCATGGTACTATCGTCATTTTCCTGTGTACCAGGCATAGTCAGGCAGCTCCATGAAAAGTTTGTGTACTTACTAATTCGATAAGGATATGGTTGATATGTTCTATATTCAGCAATCGACATAGGACAGAAGGCAACGATACCCGAGTCAAAATCTTCTCCTGAGTAATCTGTATGGTTATTTAATGTGTTTATTCTTTGTGCCATCTGTAAAGCTTCTTTTACATGGTCATCAATAGTGCACTGGGACCCATCTTTTGAAAAGATAGATAACCCGTAACAAGCTAGAATCTGCTTCCAATCAAAGTTGTAACAACCGTATTGGTCAATGTCCCCATCGCCATCGGTGTCTTTTGTCACTTTTTCACAAATTCGATAGAAGTCGTCTACTGTCCAGTCATCTTTTGGCATTTCAATACCATTCTTTTCCAACAGATCCTTATTGACACACATCATCATCGGACTTACTTCATAAGGCAAGGCATAAAGCTTTCCTTCATAAGTTGCCTTTTCTAAGATTGGTTTGTAGAAAGAATTGGTTAAATCTTCATACATTCTTTTGTTCAGGTTTTCTAGAGTGCCAATACTTGCTAAGGTATTAAAATCACTATCCAAAACCATGAACGCATCCAATTCTTCTCCTTCTAGTATTTTTTGCGATAACCAGTTGGAATAATCCTTTTTCACAATTCCGCTTTCGTATTTGATTGTTACATTTGGGTGTTTTTCTTCAAACATCTTAATTGCCTGATCTAAAGTTGCATAACTGTTGTCGTTGTAAACATCAAAATTACTTCCAACAAACACACCAAGATGCATCGTAATCGGACGATCTGGATTTCGATAAAACATTAGAAATAGAAAAGCGCAGATGCATAAAAATATGTTTAACCATTTATGTCGGTTATTCATCCTCAAAATTCCTCATTGTTTGTCCTGTTTGTACTGCCCAAATCGCTAGTTGTGTACGGTCACGTAATTGTAATTTCGATAAAATGCTACTAATGTAATTACGCACTGTACCTTCGCTTAAGAATAGATTCTTGGCGATTTCCTTGTTTGTTAATCCATAACCCACTTGTTGAATGACTCTAAATTCCGCATTGGAAATTTCACTGACATTTTCTGGATTTACTTGAATGGCATAATTACTAATTGCCATTTGTGAGAAGATTTTTAATACTTTAGCAGCAATATCTGGATTGATCATAGCTTTTCCATCCACAACGGTAAGAATAGCCTTATATAGTTCATCCATGCTTACCCCTTTTAATAAATATCCACTTGCTCCATATTTTAATGCACTGAACACAAATTCGTCGTCATCAAAAGTAGTAAGAATAATAATTTTAATATTTGGATATTTTTCTTTAATTTCTTTTGTACAATACACACCGTCCATATTTGGCATGCGAATATCCATTAGTATTACATCTGGGTGATGTTTACGAACTTTTTCAATAACTTCTAGTCCATCTTTAGCAGTGGCTACTACATCTATATCTTTATGAGCTGATAAAACGATCTCTAAGGATTGACGAATCAATTCTTGATCATCAGCAATTAATACCTTTATCATAAATTCCCTACTTTCCTAATTTCTACAACAGTTAAGAAACCATTATCCCCATAAAATTGAACAGTACCATTTAAGATGGCTACTCGTTCTTGCATTTGTTTTAATCCAAAACCATACTTAATTTCTTCACATCCTGGTCCATTGTCCTGAATTGTGATGATATATTTGTATGCATCATCAAATAAATTGACTTCCACTTTTGTGGCCTTTCCATGACGAAGCGCATTGGTAATAGACTCTTGTACAATACGATAGATAATATCTTCGCTGGCTTTATCAAAGTCCGCCTTTTCCCATTCGTAATAGAATAAAATCTCAATATTTGATATTTCCTCAAATTCATGAATCATTTTTGCCAATGATTCTTTTAAAGGATTTTCTTCCAGAGCACCTGGTCGCATTTTATTCAAGGCACCACGCACATCTTTGATTCCTTGTCGAACTACATCACTGACAACCGCTAATTGTTTCTTCGTCTTTTCAATGTCCAAATCAATTAATACCTGACACGCATCCACACCGGCTAGGATACCCGTTAAGGCATGTCCTAAGGTATCGTGGATTTCACGAGAAATACGTTTACGTTCGTTATCTTCTGCCATTTTTTGAGAAAGGGTAACATAGTGTCCCAATTGAACATTTACTTGTTCTAGACGTTTTAACTCTTTTTCTGTTTCTTCTCTTTCTTTTTCTTTTGTCAATAATAAACAAAGAGCGTATACACCAAATAGAACGAAATTTAACAGCTCAAACATATATTTCTGCATTAAAATCATTCTTTGGGTCATATGTGGTAAGAACGAAACATAGGTTTCAATGGAAGTCATTGGCACGAATAAGGATACTACACTAAAGTTTGTTAGAAAGAATAGTGCTAAGTAAATCACAATAATATATGCCCAATTTTTGATGCGTTTTGAATAAAATAATTGTTCTGACAAAGCTAGCAATAAGATTCCGTTATAGCTTCCATTTGTCAACATAACTATAGCCAAACATACAAAACACTCTAGCCAGAAAAACCACGCATTTTGTTGTTTCAATGAATCAAACATCGGAAAACGAATCAAACAAATCAAGACTAGATACAAACTAGTCACGGATAAAAATCGCGTTGTCGGATTATATGGAATAACCGATAATTGTTCAATAAATTGCCTTTGAATACCACTTGAACAGATATATGTCGTCGCATAAAGAAAGGCTGAGGAAACAACTAATAAAATCGCAAAATTTAGAAGAATCTGAATTTGTTTAATCCAGGAAGCTGTTCGTAAATTAAAGTACTTCATTATTGCCACCCCGAAAGAGAGTAATCTGAAATATTCTCTTTTGTGATCAAACTTGTTTCAATCTCGATATAAGAAGGTACATCCTTTTCCGCAAACATACGATACGCAATGCGAACGGCTTCTTTTCCCATACGAATAGGAGACTGGCTCGCGCTTCCTTCCATGATATTTGAAGAATTGATCAACGTTTTAATATCCGGTGAGCCATCCACTCCGTATACTAATACATCATCTTTTTGCGCTTCTTCCAAGGAAGCAAGGGCCCCTAAAGCCGCCGTGTCATTTAAGCTCATTACGACTTGAAAATTTAGATTTCTTTTCAAATAATCACGCATAACACTTAATGCCAGTTTTGTTTGCCCTAAGCAGTCCATTTCCTGAACAATTCGATAGTTCTTGTTATCTTTAATTGTATCTTTAAATCCCTGAATTCGGTCTTGTCCAGATATCGCAAGAGAGTGTTCCAATAAGACAATATTGGCAAATTCTACCTTATCCATCATATCCAAGGCACATTGCACACCGGCTGTATAGTTATTTGAAACAATGGTACAATCTGCTATATTATCCTGTTCCAATGGAGTATCAATAACGATAATTTTGATTCCATTAGCTTTTGCTTCTTTTAAAGACTGTTCAACAGTTTGGGAATTTACTGGATTGACAATAATCACATTTACACCCAGTTTGATAAAGTCCTTAATTTGTTCAATTTGTTTATTTTCATCCATGGCTGGATCCCTTGTGTAAATAATATCTCCATTACTATCCACAACTTTACGAATTTCATCGTTAATTGTCTGATAAAACGACTTGTTCATAGTCATATACGTAGCCCCGATTTTTAACTTTGTGGACTCTGCATTTTCTAATGAAGTGTTCACAAAAAGGACCAATGAGAGGATGACACAAAGAATCACACCTAGCGGAAGTATATATTTATATAATTTTGACATAATCCCTCACGATACTATTTTAATGTCTTTGAGAATGCTTTCACAATATGACAAATGTCATTTTAAACAATTCGCACCAATTGAAAAAATGATGAAATTTTCATCCCATCATTTATAGATATATCTTAATTGCGCATGCTCAGAATCACGGTCTTTAAAACCAACTTTTTTATAAATAGGATAACCCTGACGAGTCGCATTGCAGTCAATTCTTCCCAATCCAATTTCTCTACCATATTCTAAAAGAGTATTCATCAATTTTGTACAATACCCTTTCCCACGATACTCTGGTTCTGTATATACGTTTAAAACAACCCCATATTTTCCATTCAACAATTGTGAGCTTGCTGGCATTTCTAATACATTAAGTCCAACAATAGATACAATATGGTTATCTTCACGAACTACAAACGCAATAAAATCATTACCTAGTTTTCGGCTATAATAATCGACTAATTGCTCACCCATTTTTTCTTTATCTGGAATATATCCAAAGTCTTCCATCATATATGCATAACGAAGTTCAATTAACTCTGGAATATCTTTTTTACTTGCTTGACCAAATTCTACCATAAACATCTCTCAACATCTTTTTCGTAAATAATGTATCACTAATTTCCAAAAAAAGAAAACAATATCCAAAAGAAAAAAGGCTTTTTCAGCCTTTAATCTAAACGATTTAATGTATCAATGATCATTTGTTTCATCTGTGCATCGATCTTTAACTTTTCACAAACCGTATCAATTTTAAACTGTTCCACGACCTTCAAAGTTAGTGAATTTAGTTTTCCTTTGCTGACTTGTTTCACAACTTTCTTTAGTCCATGAATCTTCCAAAGTTCTTTAATCTTCGTTTGTCCATTGATGCGAGGTGCTTGTACTAAACAATTTCCATTGGAAGCAATAATACGACGATATACATCGAACGAATCTTTTTTGTATCGTTTGAATGTACCCTTTCCTTCATCATCGACGTCTACATAAATAAAGCCGTAACGCTTTTTCATTTCTCCGGTTCCATGGCTGACTACATCAATAGGTCCCCACCATGTATATCCAAAACAATCAACCCCATCCAGGTCAATGGCTTTTTTCATTTCTCGAACGTGTTTGGTCAAATAATCGCTGCGATATGGATCGTGTACCAAATTATCTTCTAATGTATCATTGGCACCTAATCCATTTTCCGCAATAAAGATTGGCTTTTGATAACGATCATAAATAGTATTCATGGCTATACGAAGTCCTTCTGGATCGATTGGCCAACCCCATTCACTTTCTTCAATATAAGGATTCTTGGCTCCCGCAAAAATATTACCACTGCCACTTAGGTATTCTAATAATTTACTAGACATTCCTAACGATTGATAATAACTAAAGGATACATAATCAACACATCCTTCTTTTAGGATTTCTAAATCCCCTTCTTCAATCGGTAATGTAAGACCATAGCGTTTCATCCAGGTTAAAGCTTTTTGCGAATAGAAACCTCTTGCTTGAACATCGCTAAAGAATAACGAAGCATCTTGGAAATTGATATTGAACATCATATCGTGTGGATGACTTGTCATTGGATAGGTTGCCTGATATGCGATCATACATCCAACCATGCTTCCCGGAATGATTTCATGGGCAAGTTTTACAACTTTTGCACTGGCTACGAATTCATGATGGGCAGCACTGATCACATTCTGAAGATACGCATTATTGAATTCCCGTTTCAAACCACCACCAGTAAATGGATCGACCAAAAGTGCATTGATTTCATTAAAGGTCATCCAGTATTTTACTTTGTTCTTATATCGTTCAAATACGCATTTACAGTATTTTACATATAGATCAATGGCTCTACGATCTAAGAATCCCTGATGTTTTTCATACATCGCATATGGAATATCATAGTGACACAAAGTAACCACAGGTTCCATGCCATGTTCTAATAAACAATCAAACAGATTATCATAGAATTGAAGACCTGCTTCATTTGGTTGTTCTTCTTCCCCGGTTGGAAAGATTCGAGTCCAGGCGATAGATACACGTAAACAGTTGAATCCCATTTGCGATAATAAATCAATATCTTCCTTATATCTATGATAGAAATCAATAGCTACATGCGAAGGATAGTAAGTATTTTCTAATACTCCCTCTGTAACTTTACGACTCTTGTGTTTTGAACCTGCCGTTTTTACATCCGCAATGCTCAAACCTTTTCCATCTTCTAAATAAGCACCTTCACACTGATTGGCCGCAATGGCTCCACCCCATAAAAAATCTTTTCTCATTATTGTACCTTTACTTCCCCAGCTAAAACTTTTTTGTAGTCTTCTAAATTCTTTTCCAATAAAGCTGGTGTATTTAATTCATATGGACATTTTTTCATACAAGCTCCACAGTGAAGACAGTTTTCAATCTTCATCATTTCTGCCTGCATATTTTCACTTAACCAATTTTGACTAGGTGCTCTACGAAGCATTAAGGACATACGGGCACATTGATTAATTTGGATTCCGGCTGGACAAGGCATGCAATATCCACATCCACGACAGAAATCACCCGCAATTTCTTTCTTTTCTTTTTCGATGAAAGAAAGGATTTCTTCATCCAATACAGGCGTCTTTTCATTGAACGCTAACCATTCATCCAATTCACTTTCTTTTTGAATTCCCCAGATTGGAAGTACATGATCAAATTGAGACATAAAGGCCATAGCGGGAACGGATTTATTGATCAATCCTCCAGCCAATCCTTTCATCGCAATAAATCCCATATTCTTTTCCTTACATAAAGTAACCAATTCCAATTCTTTTTCTCCAGAAAGATAACTAAATGGGAATTGTAAAGTTTCATACAATCCAGATTCAATAGCTTCCTTTGCCACCGATAATTTATGAGCTGTAATACCAATATGCTTAATTTTTCCAGCTTCCTTCGCCTCTAACATACATTCATACATTCCTGTTCCATCTCCTGGTCGGTATACTTGTCCCGCACAATGGAACTGATAAATATCAACGTAGTCAGTTTGTAGTAATTGTAAAGACGTTTCCAATTGTTCCTTAAATTGTTCTGGTGTTTTTGCCATTGTTTTTGTGGCAATATAAATTTCATCTCTTTTAATATCTTTAAACGCATTTCCTAATTTTTCTTCACTATCGCTATATGCTCTAGCTGTATCAAAAAAGCGCATTCCACCTTGATAAGCTTTTTGAAGAATTTGAATTGCGGTTTCCATATTAACGCGTTGTACGGGTAAAGCTCCAAACGCATTTTGAATGACTGTGATACCTGTTGAACCTAATGTGATTGTCTTCATTATTAATACCTCTTCTTGTTTCCTCTTTCTATAATTATAATATTGAATTTTGTTTTCACAAATCATTATTCCCAAATCTTTGTATTTCTTGATAGAATATATACAATAAGAAACTTACAAAAGAGAGGTACCAAAATGAGTAAGAATTCCAAACTATTAGAATCCATTCAAGTTGGTAATATGACATTGAAAAATAGAATCATGTTCCCACCTTTGACAACTGGATACGAAGAACGCGACGGTTCTATTGGTGGAAGAAGTTTCCACTTTTACAAACGATTAGCCCAAGGTGGTGCTGGATATGTTGTTATTGGAGATGTTGCACCTGTTAATACCGCAAGTCCTACTCCAAAACTATGCGACGATGCACAAATTCCTTCATTTAAGAAATTAGCCGATGCGATGCATGAATACGATTGTAAATTGGCTCTTCAAATCTTCCACCCAGAATACGATGTACCTGGTGTTGGAAAAATGATCATGGGTTCCATGATGGCTATGCGTGTTGCCCAACAAGCCAAAGCGCAAGGTGATATGGAAACTTTCAAAACAAAAATGGCAGAATCCGAAAAGATCCGTGCGGATGCATACGCAAAACTTCACCACGATATGAAATTCTTTGTCAGTGAATGTAGTGTAGATACTTTAATGGATATTAAAAAATCAATTGCCGATTGTGCAAAACGTGCACAACAGGCAGGAATTGATGCGATTGAAATCCATGGAGACCGTTTAGTTGGTTCTTTATGTTCTTCTTTATTAAATCATCGTACAGACGAATATGGTGGACCATTAGAAAATCGTATTCGATACGCTTTAGAAATTGTTCGTGCTATTAAAGAAGCAGCCCCTGGTATCGTAGTGGAATATAAATTGCCAATCATCACTACCAATCCAGATGGAACCCTTCGTGGAAAAGGTGGTCTAGTCCCAGAAGAAGCCTATGTATTGGCTGTTGAACTTGAAAAAGCAGGTGTCGATATGATTCAAGTTGCCCAGGCAAACCACACAGGAAATATGGGAGATACCATCCCACCTATGGGAACCCTTCCAGAAAACTGGACATTGGATGTTTGTGCAAAAGTTAAATCATTAGTTTCCATTCCTGTGGCAACAGTAGGACGTGTCATTAGTGTCGCAAATGGAGAAGAGATTCTAGTTTCTGGTAAAGCTGATATTATCGGATATGGACGTTCACTATTAACCGATCCAGATATTGCCAAAAAAGTAGAAGCCGACCAACCAATCCGTGAATGTTTAAACTGTAATAAAGGATGTGTTGATGCGATTCAAAATCGTAAATACATCTCTTGTGTATTAAATGCAGAAAATGGAGACGAAGAAACAATCTTTATTAAGCAAGCGGAAGCCAGCAAGAAAATTGCCATTGTAGGAGCTGGTATTGCCGGATTAGAAGCCGCTCGTGTAGCCGCTATCCGTGGTCACAAAGTTACCATTTTTGAAAAGAGTGACAAGATCGGTGGACAAATCCATCTTGCCAGCAAACCTCCTAGAAAAGAGGAAATCCTTCGTTCCATCCAATACTATGAAAAAGTATTACCAACCCTTGGTGTCGAAATTAAATTCAATCACGCACCATGTATCAACTGTGTAAAAGGATACGATGAACTTATCATTGCCGTAGGTGCAAAAGATATTTCTTTACCATTCCTGCAAGGAGATAAAGTGGTATCAAGCTGGGATGTATTAGATGGTAAAGTGGATATTGCCGGAAAAGTAGCCGTTATCGGTGGTGGATTAGTTGGTACCGAAACAGCTGAATTCGCGATTGAAAAAGGTTGTGAAGTTGCCATTGTCGAAATGTTAGATACTATTGCTCGTGGAGAATCTTCAACGATCCTTCCAGTTATTAAAAAAGATTTTGCTCAACACAACGTACAAGAATACACAAAGACTAAGGTTAATGGATTCAATGGAACAGCTATCTTAGCTACGCAAGAAGACAAAGAAATTGAAATTCCTTGCGATATGGTCATCGTTGCCGTTGGTTCTAAAAAGAATGAACTCGATTTCCCTGGATTTGAAAAACCAATTCATTATATTGGAGATTGTTCAGGAGAAAGAACAGCCGATATCGCCAGCGCAATTCGTAGTGCTTACAACATCGCTAATAATCTATAATTTTGGATGTACATTTGTACATCCTTTTATATATACTAAATATATGAAAAAGATTATATTTGCACTTCTTATCGCATTTAGTATTACTTTGACAACAACGAAGCCTGTTTATGCTGCCCAAGAGGTCCCTGTTTATCAATTGTATCTAAAGGCTACAAAGGAACACTTATATACAGTGGATACGATTGAACGTGATCAGTTGGTAAAAAATGGATGGATCTGTGAAGGAATCGCCTGGTATGCACCAAGTTATTCTGCCTATCCAGTATATCGGTTTTATCAAAAAAGTACAGATAGTAAATACTATACAATGGATGAAGAAGTCATGAAAAAATTAATCCAGAATGGATATTATAAGGAAGGTGTCAGTTGGTATTCGAGTGAAAATGAAGCCGTTGCGATTTTCGAAAACGAAAAGCTAAATGGAAGTAGAACCATTTGTAACCTATCTGCCTATTCTGGGGAATATCACTACCTTGCCCAACAAAATTGGAAGCGAAACGGAATCTACTGCTATGGTATTCGAAAGGCTACCGAACAAGAAAGTTTGGACAGCATTCGTACACTTCCTTATACCAACAATTCTTGTTTCTACGTGGATGGAATACTTGTAGTCAACAAAAGACATGGTCTAGGAAGCAGTTATGCACCTGGTGAAGATCCAACAGCGGGAGCAGCCATTCGAAGAATTATCAAGGATATGAATGCAGCCGGCTATAACATTCACCCAACCTATTACAGCGGATATCGTAGTTATTCTACACAATCCACTTTATACAACAACTATGTTCGTTCGGATGGAAAAGCGAATGCCGATCGCTATTCGGCTCGTCCAGGATTTTCCGAACATCAAACAGGATTGGCCTTTGATTTATGCAACAAAGCTGGACAACTTGTAGAATCGACTCGAGAAGTGAACTGGATTGCGGCCAATGCACATCGATATGGATTTATTGTTCGCTATCCTTATGGAAAAGAACATATCACTGGTTATATGCCGGAGCCTTGGCATCTTCGTTATTTAGGAGTGGAAACAGCTACAAAAGTATATAACTCCGGATTAACTTTAGAAGAATATTTGGGTGTATCCTATGGAGATTATGAGTAA
>JAGHTX010000102.1 GCA_018065105.1 Bacillota bacterium | reverse complement strand
TATTTCGATAAGCAAGATCTAAAGTTGCTGCATGTTCAATCGCAAAATCGAAATCCTTTTTGATCTCTTTGATAAAGTTTCGATGCTTATTATAGTTTTCTTTTCTTCCTTCTTTTGGATTTTCGATTACACTCAATCCGTATTCTCTACATAGACGATCATTAACTTCCATCATTCTATATCTGTCTTTTTTAGAATTGGTAAACTGTTTTCCATCAATGAAGGAAGTAGAATTGATCACAATGTGATTGTGTAAATGATCTTTATCCAGATGTGTAGTAACTACGATCTGATATCGATCTCCGAATAATTCTTCTGCAAACTTCACTCCAATCTCATGGATCATATCGGCATTGCCTTCTCCTGGCTGGAAAGATTGTACAGCATGGTAGGCTAGTCTTTTCGTATTCGTTTTATGAAATATACGTTTTACACCCATCATTTCTTCATATGGATGATACATGTCACAGTTAATACACGTAACGTATTTTTGATTTTCTGTAGCTTCGTTTCTTGAAACATAGTTCATCAATTTATCAATTGTCTTATCTTCATTTTGAATATATGCAAGAGAGACATCCAGTCTTTCCTTGATTGCCCACATCTTAGTGATTGCCAAAGATTTCATCTCCTATCTTTTTTGTAAATGAATTTATTTCATTTACTGTTTGATCAATTAGATTTGTATCAACTGCTAATCCAGAATTTGCCAACCTGCATAATTGATTTAGATTATTTCCAATTCGATTTAATTCAGTTTTTATATTATAGAAATCGATATTTGGCTTTTCTACAATTCGAGAATTGAAGATTGCACTTCGAATAAATTCATCTTTTGATAATTTGGTTTTATCAACCTTATGATTGAATAATTCAAATTCCTCATCATTCAATCTGCATTTTGCGATATGTTTTCTTTTACGATTTTCTTCCAATATCGTCACTCCTTTCTGTTTTGGTGGGTACCACAAAACGGTGCTTGCTATTACAACTTTCCCTTATCCACAAGCTTTCCAGCCTGGAATAATTTTCCAGTTAGTCTTGATAGTTAATGCCACTAAAGCCATCAAAAATCTAAAAAACATTTTTTTATTTTTATTATTTGCTTTTTTTATTCACGAAAAGGTTTTACTAAATTTGATGGCTTATATGGCTTAAATGATTAGAAAGGCAAATCAGGATATATATCCTCTGGATCTATCGTGGATTTTGTACGATAGCCTCTTGTTGTATTATTTTCTCTCGTTTTGATTAAGTCTGGTCTATATTTCTCTATTAGCACCGCAACTCTTCTATCGAAGATTTTTCGATCAATGGTGAAATTGAAATGACCATCTTCACAATACATTACGTATCTTCTATATAGTTCCTCCGTGCTAATAAATTCAATTGGTACATCTATTCCTTTTTCATAATCTCGTCTTTTCATTCCAAACTGTTCAATAAACGAAATCAAGTTATCGTTCTCACTTTTATAGGAGGCAATGTAACCAAGCATATCATCTGGTTGCGTGAATTCTGAACTAGAGCCAAAAGATTTATATTTCTTATATCCTTCGTACATCCAATTAAAGATTCCTGATAAATCATCCTTGTTTTTAGCTAGAGCTTTTAAGTTAAGGTCAATCTGTTTTTCGTTAGCTTTTTCTGGATGACTAACAAATTTGTAGGGGAAGTATACTATAAGCAGTCTTCGTTCTATTGCATCTGAAAAATCATTAAAATGTGGTAATTCATTACATGCAAAAATATGCTTACAAGTTGGTATAAACTCTTTGTATTGTTCATACTTTAGACATCCACCTAAAACCTCACCAGAGATAATTGTCTTAAATTCATCAGCAGACAATCTCTTCTTACCTTGTGATTCAAACACTACATTAATTTTCTTTCCTTTTAATCCAATCACCCTAAAATCATTCGACATAGCATCTAGTCCAACACATGAAATTAACGATGATCGATTATCTTCTGCTTTTCCAAAGATACTATTTAATATATCCAAGAATACACTCTTTCCATTTGATCCATCTCCTAGAAGGAACAAAGCTTTTTCCATCTTTGTATCTGAGCTCAAACAATATCCACAAAATTCTTGAAGCAACAGTGCTTTCTTTTCATCATCAAAAGTGCTAGATAAATATCTTGACCATAAAAGGCTCTCAGCATCTTTACGATATGGATAATTAAATCTATAATCTTGGTAATCCTCTTTTCTTGGACTTCTAAAAATTCCAGTCTCCAATTCTAGAGTACCGTTTGAAAAATTAATTAGCGATTGTTTATTCAACTCTAAATTATCTTTATGAACAGTAGCTTTAATCATCGTCATAATGTTGGTCAGGTTTCGTCCTGTTGCACATGACTTCAATTCTTCTTTAATGATTTTTTGAATATCTTCTTTATCAACATGATCCCAATAACCATTTTGATAGATTAACCATCCTATTCCATTTGTATGAACAATATCATATTTGTGAAGAATCTCATTTGTTACTTCATATTCTGTTGGAGCTGAAAGAATCTCCCTCTTAACCAAGCGGAACCATTCATTCCTTTCTGTGGATTTTCCATTCCCAAATCCAAACAAATCCTCTTTCTCATCTACGTGCTTAATAGTGATTAAAAGATTTTCTCTTCGCATTTTAGATAGACACCATCTACGGTGATACAGAAAATTAGAGAATTTATTTTTATCATTAAATTGTTTGCATAGGTACAGTAATCCATCTTCTGCATTTAGAACCAAAGATTTCAAATCTCCATTAGCACAATAAAATTCTGAAACACTTTTAGTTAATGGTTTTCCATTTTCTCTTAGCACATCGTTTCCATATGCATCTTTGACGGAAGGAGGAAATGCAACCTTAAAAGGAATCGTATTTTTAAACAGATACTCCGCTATTGTCTGGGTAAAACCCTTTTCAGAATCATCATTATCAAAGATAAGGATTACATATCCATTTTTATGTTTTTCCAGAAAATGATTAATAAATACCTTTAAATGCTTGATTTGTTTATGTCTCGACCAGTTCTTGTCAAAATTCGATAATACTGGATACCCTTCCTGATAGAAAGATAAATAATCAAATATATCTTCACAAACTACAACAAAATCATACTTAGAAGATAATGTTTCCAATCCATAAATATCGTTCCCCATAAAACCGTCCAAAATAGGTTTCAAGTAATTTGTATCTTTACTAGATGCTTCTTCATCAAACAAACTACCTGTGTAATAAGACACTTCATTATCTTGTATCATAGGAATGATCAACCGTGCAGGAATCCATCGATTCTGTTCTACACTATAATAAGCATCTCTAAACCCAAGTTTAGTTCTGGTTAGTGTTTCCATGGTAATATTTCGCGATTGAATTAAATCTAATACTCTTTTATTTCCTAATAATCCATTATGAAAACAAGTTACTTGTTCCTGTATTTTTTTCAGTTGTAATGAGTGCCGATTAAATTCAATATTTTCAGATAAATGAATATCGAAATAATTCGCAAGATATTTAATAGATTCGTATTGATTCCCTTCAAATAAACAATAAGCAACTAAAGAGATTGCATCACCATACTTTTGCCTTGTAAAAGAATACCAATATTTATCTATCATATAGATTTTTTCGTCATCTCCAGGAAGAAAACTTTTACAGTAATATCCTAATTCTTCTTCATAAATAGTTAATCCACATACATCTCTTGCAATCTGGAAACAAGTACATCTAGACTGAATTTCACTTACTGTATTTCTATAACTTTCATTACTCATCCTTCAGGCTCAACGACTTTCTCTGCCATCTTAATTATTAATTTCTTTTTCATCTCACACCTCCAATTTAAAAGAGGATAGGTAAAATTTATGGCAAATATACTTTTACTTATCCTCGGGTCTTCTAAACTATCAATAATACTTCGCGTTTTGGTAACGAGAAGTATGATTAACTTCATCATAACTTTTCATCATTTCTAATTTGTTTTGTAGATTTTTTCCTTCGTAACTTTTCAAAAATTGTTGGATCATATCTTCACTAAAAATATAGCGTTTTCCAATTTTGATTGGTTTTAAAATTCCTACTTCCATCAAATAAGAAACAGTTTCAACATTTGTTTGGAACAATTCGGCAACTTGTTCACGATTATAAGTGTTCACTCCCATCAAATATCTTCCTCCTTTCATTCACCAGTTATTGACATAAAAATTCACTTGAATTATCATGTATATAGGTTACATATAAGACTTAAATGTAACCTATATACAAATTTTAGCATTATTAAAAAATAAAATCAAACACTGAAATTTTGCAAAAATTTGTGAGAGGAGACTTAGAAATGAATGAAAAAAATACGAATTTTGATGTGTATGAATTTTCGAAAAGACTTAATCTTTTATTAGAAGAGCGTAAATTACGAATTAATGAACTATCCGAAAGAACTGGTCTTTCTAGAAAGCAAATTAGTCTGTATAAAAATCTAATCAACAAAAAGAGTGATGACTTCGTTCCACCTAAAATAACAATTTCTACGATTATGAAAATCGCTCAAGGATTAGACACAACGACAGATTATTTGTTAGGAATGTCTACAGTAGCAAGTAACAATCTAACTGTAACGCCTATAATGGAAAACTTAGGACTATCAGAAAAATCGATTAATGTGATTATCAGTAACAAAGGTAAATCAATATCTAGAAATGGATATACATATAAAGATCCTCAATCAGATATATTAAATTTACTTTTTGAATCTGAATTATATTATGACTTTATTTTGCATTTACACAAATTTAATTATTTCGGTTTAGAATTTCAAGGAAAAAAACTAGATGGATTGGTTAGTTTTGCAGATGGTACAAATGGCGCCGCACTTGGAATAATAACCTTACGTGACTATAAATTATTCTTAAAAAATAGTATCGGGGAGTATTTTGATGAAATGTCAATAAAACGCCTCGTAGAAAGAGCATGGAATATAAAAAAGTAACTAATTAACGAAATAAAAAAGACTCCAATTGCCGTTGGAGCCCGTGTAAAAGTATATTTGCCATAAACTTTACGCTCCTATATTAGCAAAAAGATGCACACACAGCAATCAAGTAATTAATAATAGGAGGATTAAATGACAATTAGGAAAAGAAAAGCTAACAATAAAAAAGGATACACATATGAAGTGAGATTCGTTTTCGATGATCATGGAATAAAGAAAAGATATTCTAAAGCAGGATTTGAAAGGGAAAAAGATGCGAAAGCTCATGAAGCATTAAAAAAGGCGGAATTCTTAAGTAAAGGTGGGAATACCGATACTAAAAAAACTTTAAATGACGTTTATAAAGAATGGTGTGCTGTTGCTAATTCAGAGTTTCAACCTAGCACAATCGCAATCACAAAACGCTATTATGAAAATCAAGTTATGAATGAGGATCTTGGAAAAATGAAGATTCAACTTATTAATTATCTAGTTCTACAAGATTTCTTCAACAAAAGAAACAATCTTGGAATTGAAGGTAATAAAAACTTCAAAACTTGTTTAAATCGAATTTTTAAATTTGCGATGCGATGCGAATATATCTCTGTAAATCACTTAAGCAACGTTATTGTAAGTGGCGTAGAAAACACAAACGAACATAAACAGGATGTCTTGACCGAAGATCAGTTGCTACTAGTGATTCAATACTTGAAAGAGTATGATTCATTCAATGATGATGCTTTTGTCGTAGCAATTTTGATTAGCTATTATCTAGGCCTTCGTGTTAGTGAATCTTTGGCAGTTGAAAAAAGTGATTTTGATTTCGAAAAAAATGAAGTTTTTATCCATCGTAAATTGATTTATCAAAATCTAAAAAAATCAGAAATGCATTCGATCCAAACCATGAAGAATAAAGCCTCCAAGGCAACTATCCCTTTACCTGACGTCTTAAAAGAATATCTGATTGAATGGTTCAAAGAAAATCCTTACGAAAGAGTTGTTTGTGATGCGAATGGATTGTATGTACATCCTCGTTATATCAATCAAAAAGTGAACCGTATTCTTAAAAGAAAAAAATTGGATTTCCACTTCCACTACCATGAGTTACGTCATACTTTTTCAACGAATTTATATTATCATGGTGTAGATATGAAAGTCGCTCAAGAATTAATGCGACACGCTTCAATCAACACAACGATGAACGTATATACCCATTTAAAGCAGCAAACAAAAGTAGATGTAATAAACGCAGTTTTCAACAAAAATTTACTAAATTAAAATCACTGTTTTTGACCCTTTTTTTCAGTGTTTTGGGTCAAAAAATGTACAAAATACAATGAATTCATGGCACAAAAATGGCACAACTCAAATATTCAATCAATGAATAAATGATAAAATAACCCAAAACCGGCTTACAACGGTCTAAAAAAGCCCCATAAGGGGCTAATCATGTGAGATTTATTCTGTTGCTCCGTATTGTGCGTAATAAGCATCGATACGTGCTTTTAATTCTGGTTCTAATTGATTCTTTTCTTCTAAGTATTCAACAACTTCTGGCATAGAAACAATGGCAGCTGTTGGGAAACCATATAATTCAGCAACTTCTTTTAATGCTGTTTTATTTCCTTTTCCTTTTTCATTACGATTTAAGGAAACCATTAATCCAACGATTTCTACATTGGCTGCACCACGTACCTTTGGTACAGTTTCTTCCATGGATTTTCCAGATGTTGTAACATCTTCGATCATAACAACACGATCCCCGTCTTGTAATTTTGTTCCTAAAAAACTTCCTTTATCTGCACCGTGATCTTTTTCTTCTTTACGATCTGAACAATAGCGAACTTCTTTACCATATAAAGTGTGAAGCGCTACAGCTGTTACAACCGCTAGAGGAATACCTTTGTATGCAGGTCCGAATAATACATCAAAATCTGTACCATAGTTATCTACGATAGCTTTTGCGTAGTATTCTCCTAATTTCATTAATTGTTCACCAGTAACATATCCACCAGCATTCATGAAGAATGGGCTTTTACGTCCTGATTTTAATGTAAAGTCACCGAATTTTAAAACCTTACTATCTAACATGAAGTCAACAAATTCTTGTTTATATGCTTCCATAATTATTCTCCTTTTTATTCAACAAAAACTTACCATAAATACCTTTATTTTTCAATAAAACTATTTGTGTTCTAATATGCAAAACAAAGCATATAGAGGAACCGAATAGATATTATTTTCAAATCCAAAATTTTTCATGGACAATCGAATTGAATAATCTGGATTGTATCTTTCTATGTAATTGTTCAAACTTTTTGAAGAAGTATTTTTACCTTTTTTCACTTCTACTGGAATTATTTTTGAATCTATCTTCAACAAGAAATCAATCTCATACTTCGAAAATGTAAAATAATGAAGAGGATTTCCATAG
Organism: Bacillota bacterium; assembly: GCA_018065105.1. Classification (GTDB taxonomy): domain Bacteria; phylum Bacillota_I; class Bacilli_A; order Erysipelotrichales; family Erysipelotrichaceae; genus Floccifex. The sequence continues at coordinate 16,160 of JAGHTX010000102.1, read as the reverse complement.
CTATTCATCTCACAAGCAACATAGTTTTCTGTTAATGCTCCAAAAAACATTCCTAACGAATCTAATATAATATCCTTTTCTTCTACTCTTGACAGAGACGACAACAATCCACAATCACTTAAATATATTTTAAAAACAGAATCTTGCTCAAATGCTCTCAACGGAATTTGTGTATTTGTAACATGAGAACATTTTAATACCATTCGTGAATGTATAAGCCAATCCAAACTTGATTCATATCGAATAGCTCTAGCAGATTTATCCACTAACGAATATTTAAACTTTGTATTTTCTTTTGCCAACTGTGCAGGAATACTTTGGTATATTTTAATGTTTTTGATAGACTCTGTATTCTCCGTATACTTGCTCATATCCGCCAAATACGAAGTAATTAAATTTTCGCGCAATTTCGAATCAATATTTTCGTTATGAATATAGTTATAAACGACTTCTGGCATACCACCTACATATAAATATTTTCTATAGAATTCATTCGCTCTATCATGAATAACTGACGCAATAGATTGTTTAGATTCAAAGCAATCTTGAATCAATTCAATTAAGTCATCTTGTTCATATGCCATTAAAAATTCTTTAAAATTCATCGGGTTCATGAATCTTATTTCCACTTTACCGACTGGAAAAGAAGACTTCATTCTATGAATTTTTACTCCAAGCAAACTTCCTGCACAAACAATATTATAATGTTTTTGATAGTCGCAAAAATACTTCATAGACTCAATAGCACGTTCACTATTTTGAATTTCATCAAAAAATAATATATCCTTCTCTGGGTGAATTTTCATATTTTTGATTACTTGAATTTGACGAATTATTTTAACAGGATCTATTGTATTCTTAAAAACAGAAAGAATATCTTCATCTTTAGCTAAATCAAAGAAATAACAATTCTCATAGTTCTCTTTGCAAAATTTTTGTATCAAATATGTCTTCCCTACTTGCCTCGCACCGACAACCATCATCGGTTTTATGCATCCGTCATTCTTCCATTGTATCAATTCTTTTTCAAACAATCGCTTCATAATATCCTCCAAAGACATTATATCGTGTTTTTCGTACATTTTGTACGTTTTTTCCTTTGTTTTTCGTACATTTTGTACATTTTTCTGTTTTCGTAATAAAAGACCGAGATTTCTCTCAGTCCGAATGAATTAAGCCATCATTTTTCAAATACATCTCCTACTCACGTACTGTCACCAGCACCGACAACATGAATACTTACGACTTATGATGCTTGATAAAGGGAATGAATATCTTATATTTTTGAAGAAGTGCTATTAATAGAACTCTTCTGGATCAAACGAATCTTCGTAAAAGCCATCGTATTTGTAATCTAATAAGCTAAGCACGCTTTTACATCCATCAAACCAATCATCTGGCACTAACTCACTTATGTATCCTCCATCCGCAGGTCCATATTCTTTGGCATTTTCTGTATTAAAATATTTTTTAAATAAGCTATAGGCCGTTTTTTTATTGTTCGAATATGCTTCTTCAATTTCTAGACCCTGTTTTTCATTTAGTGCATTTATAAAAACAGAATAAGAATCATTCATATAGTCTTCTGAATCTATTTCACGAATATATACAACAGGAGAGCTCCCTTTCCGATTTCCAATCGCCACTCGTAAACTTTTTTTATTCATAGTCATGAACAAATAATTTGTAGTAATCAATGACATAGCACATGCCTCCTAATCTAATAAGAACACATTTATTTGAATAATGAAAGTTTCTTTATTATTCTACAGTCCCCGGCACAAAAGGGATCAACCCTTGTTCGAAACAAACTTCTTGTAGTTCTATAGGTAATTTTCGCGCATCAACCATATATCCATTCACCACAACCATCCACAATAATGGATTTTGGATTTTTAAACTTTCTACTACATAATCCACATTTCCATAATCTATCTTCAGCATCTTTTTTATTTCCGCTGCTTTGTTTGCTCCTGTGAAATTGGATAACCCAAAAGGTGCCATCAATTCTTTAGCGGTATAGTGGATAGGCATAGACGAATCAAAAATAAAATTATTAGATCCAATCGCATACACAATTCCGGCTGCCCATGTCTTTGCTCTTCCTCTTAACAAAGGTGATGGTCTTTTTCGACATAGTTTTTCTAGAGTAAACAGAAGAATTTCTTTATATTCTTCGTTCAAATACTGATCACAATACAGAATTAATAAAGATGCAATCTCATCATATTTTTCTTGCATTGATTTAGGTACGCTCATTATATTTCTCCTTTTTCTCTCATTCTATAATATTGGGAATCACTCATCTTGCAGTTACAGCCTTTTCCGTTGCTTTTATAATTTGTACACCCTAAAAAGAACTGATTCTTATTCCCTTTTTTCGCAACTAGATATCCATCTTTACAATCTGGACATTTTAATATCGGCAACTTCCCTGCACTATATTCGTTTGTCATAAAATCACAGATTTCTGGTTCGTTTGTACAAAGGAACAAACGCAATCCATATGCATTCTTATATCGATATTGCATTGGATATCCACAATATGGACATTCTTTCTTTATATAATTTTTGATAATCGAAGTATTATTCCAAGTCCCATTTAATACAACGTTTTTATAATCTCTTTTAATTTCCAGCAAGAACTGTGATGGATTTTCTTGTGGACAGATAATATATACCCGATTCTTTGTTCGAGTTAACGCCACATAGAACAATCGCCTTTCTTCTGCATATTCATAACTGTTATCGTGCTTTACCACAAATTTCAGCACTGGATCATCTTCTATTTTCGAAGGGAAACCATAGGTTTCATCCTTTCCATTTAAAATCACTACTTGGTCATAACCCAATCCTTTGGAAGAATGTGCCGTCATAAAAGTAATGTTTAATTTAGGATTTTTACGATAAATTACTTTCCCCGTTTTTCGATCGTACTCAAAATTATCCGTTCGTCCTAACTGATACCCTTCAAATCCAAATCTACCTAACAACAAGACGGATTGTTTCTTTGGTTTCATTTCCTGAAGAATGAGTTCTAACGTCTTCGAAACACTATTCATCTTTTCTTTTGATCGATTCTCATACGAATAAATAATCACTGGATTATCCATCGTTTTATTTGAAATCAATGACTTGGTAATTTGTTTGGTATTCTTTTGAATAAAGTTACCAGCGATATCAATTACTTCCTGGCTATTACGATACGTATGTGTAATTTTTAATAATTTTGAATATCCCATCTTCTTTTCAAATCCCGTAAAATAAGAAATATCCGAACCACTGAAGGCATAAATAGATTGCCAATCATCACCAACAGCCATTATTTTCGCATCTGTAATATTCGATAACGCTTTTGTAAGATCAAATCGTTGTTTAGAAATATCTTGATATTCATCTACAATAATGTAGTCAAAATCCAGTTTTCTTTTCAAATCCTCGCACTCTTTGATCATCCGATAAGACTCATTAATCATATCCTGAAAATCGATCGCATCAAGTTCTAATTTTTCTTTTTCATATTCTAAATAACATGCCTTACAAATAGATAAGAATAATTTTGTTCGAACGTTGTTCGTACTTTCTCGCATTTGATCAAAGTTCTCTAACTTATATCCATTTACTTTAAAATTTGAGATAAAGCGGCAAATCAACTGTACTAATTTCTGATTATAATTGTTCGATTCTAATTTTCTTAGCTTAGATAAGATTTCTTTATCCGTTCTTCTTTCTAACGCAAATCCACTTTGTAACAATTTTTCTTTTAAATGTTCTATCAAAGAACGACCATCCTTATACGAAGAAAACGTATAAATCAAGCTTGTATTGTGTTTTCTATGCAGTATCACCTTATCATTAATGCATTTTTTATAATGTGATAACGTCGCCTCATCGTAGTTTGAATTCGTTCCCTCCTCACTAATTCCAAAGTGCTCAATATATGCCACCCTACCATTCTGCCTGATTGTAAAATCAGGCGTATACGGTTTGGAACTACCAGAAATGTAGTAAGGATAACTGCTTTCGTATTCATAATCGATATTGTGCATATATAAGAAATTCGCAATTTCTACCTCTTGCCACGATCGAACCACTTCATTTTGAATGGTTACCTTTTTATGTGAACGTGTATCCACGATTTCTTTTTTGTACTCATTTAAATTGCTTCGTAGCGTTGAATAATGTGTCACTTTCTTCATCAATTCGCTTTCGTCTTGAAAATAAGTCGTAAAAAACAAAATCAACTGCCGTAATAAATCTGGATCGTTTTCTATCTTTTCTCTAAAATAATTTTCAATCACCAAATACAAATATCCGCTATCTACAATTTGAAGTTTCTGATCTATTTCTTTACGAAGAATGGCATAACCTGTACTATGGAATGTTGCGATAGGGCAAGGTATTTGTAAGTCTCCATGAATCTTTTCTTTTAATTCATTGACCGCCTTATTTGTAAAAGAAACTATTAAAATATTGGAAGGATCCACATTTTGTTTCTCTACTAAATACCGAACCTTTGCCGCTACTGTTGTCGTTTTCCCAGCACCTGCGCCTGCAACAACCAATGAATAATCTTCATCACATAACACGACTCTTAATTGATCTTCATCCAGTTTAATCTTTTTATCAATCGGATCTAATATATGGTTAAAATATGACCTGTTCTGTTTTATTTCTTCTCTATAATATTTTTCGTTATGATCCTCTATAATGGATTCTATTTGTTTAGAAAAAGACAATAAATCCTTCATTTTCTTTAAAGGAATATGCTTCTTTCGACAATATGGTTTTAAGATTTCTTCTTTTTCTAAATCCAAATAATGAGAAATCGTCTCATTTTCCAATAAAGAACTATATTCTTTTCTCGAGATATAAGAATGCATGGATATACGAGATTGAATAGATTCTTTCAATCGATCACACGCGATAAATTCGACAGGTGGTTCTTTTTTCTTAAATACATTCATAATTTTATTATAAGTTAATTGTATTTATTTCACAAAAAAAGACTGAGATTTCTCTCAGTCTAAATGAATTAAGCCATCATTTCTTCGATTAAGTTGTAAGTGGCAACTGGATCTTCTGATTTAGTAATAGAACGACCAACTACGATGTAGTCGCAACCTTGTTCTTTTGCGTATGCAGGAGTAGCAACACGTTTTTGATCATCTACAGAATCTGTAGCTAAACGGATACCTGGAGTTACTGTTAAGAAATCTGGTCCGCAAGCTTTTTTAATGGCAGCAGCTTCGTGAACGGAACATACAACACCATCTAATCCGGCTGCTTTTGCGTTTAATGCATATTTCACTACAGAATCGATTACTTCACCAGGGATTCCCAATTCTTCATTCATAGCTTCTTTAGAAGTTGAAGTTAATTGTGTAACCGCAATACACATTGGGATGTCTTCTCCTTGTGCTCCTAATACTAATCCTTCTTTAGCGGCTTTCATCATAGCTACCCCACCAGCAGCGTGACAGTTTGTGATATTTACACCTAATTTAGCTAAGTTTTTCATACCACCTTTTACAGTGTTAGGAATGTCGTGTAGTTTTAAGTCTAAGAAGATATTGTGTCCCATATCTTTTACAGTTTTTACGATGTCTAATCCACAAGCGTAAGTTAATTCCATACCGATTTTTACATAGATTGGTTGATCGAATTTATTTAAGAAATTTACTACTTCTTCTTTACTAGAGAAGTCTAATGCGACGATTGTTTTACTCATATTTATTTCCATGCCTTTCCAACAGCTTCTTCAATTGAGCTGTAACCATATTTTTCTAATACCTTTGGTAATTCTTCAATAATTTTTGGACATACATAAGGGTCCACAAAGTTTTGCGCTCCAACTTCTACCGCACTCGCTCCAGCATTTAAGAATTCCAATACATCTTCTGCACAAGTAATACCCCCAACACCAATTACAGGAATATTTACCGATTGCGATACTTGGTAAACCATACGGATTGCCACCGGTTTAATAGCTGGTCCAGATAAACCACCTGTTAAATTTGCTAACAGCGGTTTTCCAGTTTTTAAGTTAATACGCATACCCATTAACGTATTGATCAATACGATTCCATCCGCTCCTGCTTCTTCGACCGCTTTAGCGATAGATACGATATCTGTAACGTTTGGTGATAATTTTACATATACGGGTTTTGTTGCAGCTTCTTTAGCCATCTTCGTGATGCGAGCAGCTAATTCTGGATTTGTTCCTAGTCCAATACCACCGTGTTTTACGTTCGGACAACTGATATTTAATTCATAAGCCTTAATAACAGGTTGGTCGTTTAACTTTTTAATAACTTCAATATAGTCTTCTTCAGTCGCTCCCGCTACGTTAGCCATGATTTCTGTATCATAGTTCGCTAAGAAGGGTAATTCGTTTTCAATAATGGAATCTACCCCTTTATTTTGAAGACCAATCGCATTCAACATACCCATTGGTGTTTCTGCAATACGTGGTGTAGGATTTCCAAAACGTTCTTTTGGAGTAGCCGATTTAATCGCAATTCCTCCTAATAGAGAAAGATCGTACAATTCAGCAAATTCTTTTCCAAATCCAAAACATCCACTGGCAGGAATAATTGGGTTCTTAAGATTTAACCCAGGTAATTTTACGGAAATATCCATTATAGAACCACCTTTCCAATTGGGAATACAGGTCCATCTTTACATACTCGTAAAGAGTGTCCTTCTTGATCTTTTACAACGCATCCCATGCAAGCTCCCATTCCACAAGCCATACGTGCTTCTAAAGAAATGTAACCTGCTTCAAAAGTATTTTGTACTGCTTTCAACATTGGAAGAGGTCCACAGCTGCATACAAAATCTGTTTTAATTTGGTTGTCTTCAATGGCATTTATTACAGTTCCTTTTGAACCATAAGAACCATCCATTGTTGCGATATATACGTGGCATCCTAATGCCTTGAATTCTTCTTCATAGAAGATTGTTTCTTTGTCATTAAATCCTAATACAACATCTACATTTGTACCATTCTTTAAATATTCTTTCGCTGTTTGGAATAGCGGTGGAACACCAACGCCTCCTCCCACTAGTACAACGTGATCTTTATTTTCAATTTCAAATCCGTGTCCTAATGGACCAAAAATATCTAAATCTCCTGACATTTCTGTCATCTTCTTTGTTCCTTCTCCAAGAATTTTATAAATAATCACAATCGTGTTTTCTTTAATTTCACTAATTGAAATAGGTCTTCTTAGGAAGAATGGTGGAACTGTAATTTCGATGAATTGTCCAGGTTTTGCTTCTTGTGCTAAACCACATTCAATTTCCATCTTATAGATATCTTTGGAGATTTCTTCATTCGATAAAATTTTTGCGATTTCTTGTCTCATAAAATATTCTCCATTTCAATAATATGATAACCGATGTTAGTCTTCTTTAAAAGGTTTTAAACCAAATGCACGTTTGATTACTGCTTTACGAACTAAAACTCCATTGTACATTTGTTTGAAAATACGGCTCTTTTCGCATTCCACTAAATCACTGTCGATTTCTACGCCACGGTTAACTGGAGCTGGGTGCATAATAATCGCATTTTCTTTCATACGAGAATATCTTTCTTTATTTAATCCGTATTTTTCTAAGTATTCTGCATCACTCATTTGAGATACTAAAGCAGCACCTCTTTCTTTTTGAATACGAAGCATCATAACAACATCCGCCCATTCAACGGCTTCATCAAAGTCCATTGTTGGGAATCCTGGGCGTTGCCATTCTTTAGGTCCGGCAAACACCAGGTTAGCTCCTAAAGTTTCTAACGCTTGTTTGTTTGACATGGCAACACGAGAGTGTTGAATATCTCCACAAATAACAATATTTAATCCTTCAAAAGAATCAAATTCATCGTAAATCGTTAACAAATCTAATAAACATTGTGTTGGGTGGTTTCCTCTTCCGTCTCCGGCATTAATAATTGGAATGGTTACATCTTCCAATTGGGCGAAGTAGTTATCTTCTGGGTGACGAATAACCACGGCATCGTAACCGATTGACTCGAAAGTCTTAACGGTATCGTATAATGTTTCTCCCTTTTTTACACTGGATGTTTCCGCATTAAAATCAGATACTTTACATCCTAATTGAAATTCCGCGCTTTCAAATGAGTAGTGAGTACGTGTTGATGGTTCAAAAAAAAGATTGGCAACCAATGCTTTTCTCATTGGTAATTGCCAATCATCGTGTGAACTATTAAAACATTTAGCATCATCAAGAATGCTAAGAATCTCTTGCGCGGATAAATCTTTCATGGATAACAACGAATTTTTATTCATGTAAAATCCTCCTTCTAAAAATCCAGCTATGCAGCCTTCTTTTTACTAGACAATATTCTATCATATAGATTTAAATTTTCAAGCGAATTAGCGCTCGTATTTTTCACACAATTTCATGATTCTTTAGCGTTAATACTTTGATACCTTAGGATCGGTGATAACTATGAAAGATACAATTTTTAGCTACTTATTATATAAAAAGAATGTTGCTTTTTTATATGGAAACATGTCTATTGAGGAAGGCTTGATTTTCATGAAAGAGCATCATTATACTTCCGTTCCTGTTATTAAACCAAGTGGAGAATACATTGGAAGCGTAAGTGAAGGAGACTTTCTCTGGTCTCTTTTAGAAACCACAAACAAAACGGAATTCTTTAATCGTTCCATTTCTTCTATTATAAGGAAAGACTATCTAAAAGCTTGTACCATCGATACATCTACAGATATCTTAATCCAATTACTGTTAGATCAGAACTATGTTCCTATCGTAGATGATCGCAATATTTTCATCGGAATCGTGACTCGTAAATCTGTATTATCTAGCCTTATTTAATGAGCTAGTTCATTTTCTCTTGAAAATTGTGTATTATGAATCTATTGAACGAGGTTAAATACATATGGATACGTCCCTACTTATATTTTTAATAATCGATTTTATATGTGTACTTTTGAGCGTTGTTTTATCTATGGCAGAAACAAAATTCGAAGACCTGCCTATTGATCTAAAAAACGACTATTATACGACTCAACGTTTCGGAACCACATTATGTGCAGGTTTTATTTTTATCAGCTTATTTCAAGCACCCATTTCTATCGTACAAAGATGGATTGGTTTTGTGATTGTTTTATTCTTATACATGATTTTATGTGTGCAACTACCAAAAATGGCAGCGAACCGCATGAACGATGAACGAGTATTATCTTTATTCAAGCCACTTCATTCTCTATTTACTCCATTCTCTTTCTTTTTGCGTTTAGACACAGAAAAAGAGGAAGAAGTTTCGGAAGAAGAAATTCGTGAAATGATCAACACTCAAAGTGAAATCGAGGATACACAATCCGAATTAATTGAGAATGTATTCGAATTGGACGATACAAGCGTTGAGGAAATTTGTACGCACCGTTCCGAAGTCGATTGTTTATATTTGGAAGATTCTTTAGAAGAATGGAAGAAAGACATCTACAACAAACGTCACACATACTTTCCTGTCTTCGGAGAAAATGAAGACGACATTGTTGGAGTCATTGATACACGTGACTATTTCCGTCTTCCAGAAAACTCTCCTAAGGAAATTATCATCGACAAAGCAATGGAAAAACCTTTATACGTCAGCGAAAACACAAAAGTCGACTCTTTATTTCGCGAAATGAAAACGAAAAAGAAATTCTTTGCGATTGTATTGGATGAATACGGTGGAGTCGAAGGTGTTGTTACCTTACATGACGTTATTGAAACCATTTTAGGGGATCTTGTCGAAGAAGACGAAGAAGACGAACCATTGGATATTCGCCAAATCAGTGAAAATAAATGGATTATCTATGGTTCTGCCGATTTGGAAGAAGTCCAAGAACGCTTAAAAGTTGTTTTAGATAAAGATGAGAACGAAACTTTTACTGGATATATCTTCAGTCATTTGGGATATATCCCTGAAGATGGATCTCGTTTCGAAATGAACGCTGATTCTTTAAGCATTAATATTAAAGAAGTAAAAAATCATCGAATTGGGCAAACCATTGTCCTTGTCCAACGAGATGAAGATAAAGGAGAATAGATTATGAACAAACAACTTCTTGTCCTATTATGTAGCGCAACAATTGGACTGAGTGCTTGTGCCAGTCCAAAGCCTACAAATACAACCAATCCCACAAACACAAGCCCCATTTCCGACCAGGCAAAGGTCGCTGAAAACGTTGACTATGCCACTTTCTTAAACAATTTATTTATTGAAGAATTAGAAAACGATTACGATACATATCACACATACGTACAAAATGTCAACGATTTCAACATTGATCCTAGCAAGATCGAAGTCTCTTTAGGTGACTTCTATTCAGAAGAAAGCGATGAAAAAGAAAGACTTCGTGATCAGGCGAATTTAGAACAGCTAAAAACATATGACTACAATTCCATGAACGAAGAAGAAAAGGATATCTACGATCAACTTGTTTATACCTATGAGCGAAACGAACGAATGGGAGATTCTAAATACGATTATCTAGGATGTATTTGGTCTGGAACATCTTCTGCTTCTAAAAACTTATATAACTTATTTATGGAATACTCTTTCTATTCCGAAAGAGACATCGAAGATTGCATCACCTTGATTAACGATGTACCTCGCTACATCGGCCAAGTTATGAGTTTCACAAAAGATCAAGCTCAAAAAGGATTATTGATGATCAATTACGATACGGTTGTGAGTGAAGTAAATGACATCATCAAATCCAAAGAAAAGAAAAATGTATTAAATGCACTAGTAAAGGCAATGGATTCTTTAAATCTTGATGAAGAAAAGAAAAAATCTTATAGTTCTCGCTTAGAAGAAGCATTGAACACAAAATTCTATCCAGCTTATCAAACCATTGTGGACGAACTTGCGAAAATAAAAGGTTCCAACAAAGAACACGTTGGTTTAGCTAAATTAGAAAACGGAAAAGAATACTATCTTGAATTATTACGCTACTATACTGGAACCGAAGATTCACCAGAAGACATTCGTACAAAGTTGAAAAAAATTGTGAACGATGCAATGTCTGTTATCTACACTACCTATAGTGATGATACATTATCTACTGGATTTAAGAGTACCGAAGATGTCATGAAATTCTTAGAAGAAAACTATAAACAAGAATTCCCTGAAATCAAAATTCCTACATACAATGTAGAAGCTTTAAGCGCAGAACAAGAACAAGAAAACGTTGTCGCATATTATGTCATTCCTGCCATTGATTATACAGGCTCTGAAAAGATTCGTTATAACTCACATAATACACGTGCAAACATAGATAGCTTAGAATTCTATCAAACTTTAGCACACGAAGGTATTCCTGGTCATATGTATGCACACGAGTATTTCCGTGAACACTTTAACTACAACATCCGTTATTTATTATCAAACCTGGGTTTATCGGAAGGATATGCCACTTATGTAGAAAGTCGTGGATTACACTTCTTGAACTTGGACAAAGATGCTCTGAAATTTGAAAATGCGTATATGGCCTTAAATAACGCTTATACATGTTTGATGGACATTTCTGTAAACTACGATGGAATGAGTTACCGAGAATTCCAAAAAGAATATTCAGACTTATTCGGAAACGATTTAACTGATCTTTATAATACGCTTTGCGAATCGCCAGGTATTTTCATGGCCTATTACTACGGATACTTCTCAATCCTGGAATTGCGTCAAGAAGCACAAAAGGAATTAGGAAATAAATTTGACAACGTAAAATTTAACGCTGCTATATTGGATGCTGGAGAAGTTAATTTCGACATTGTAAAACGTCACGTCCAACAATATATTCAAACAAATAAATAAGTAATCTAGGAAATGATCGCAAGTCATTTCCTTTTTTATTTCTTTTGTTGTAAAGCGAATATGTTATAATGCAAGTTGGAATACCAGATATCAAGAGGACAGAAACATGAAAAAAAAGAAAAAGAAATCAAACAGTCTATATATTTTCGTTTTAGTTATTCTGGTCGCAATAAGTGGGCTATTGATTGCTCCTCGTTTTATAAAAAAAGACACGACTACATTGGATTATATAAAATCTTTGGAACAGAAAGATGTAAATGAAGAAAAAGCAGCTTTAAAAAGATTGCGCAAGAAAGAACTAAAAGCCGCAGTAAAAAACGGAGAACTGACAGTCTTCTCCTTATTTGAAGACTTTGTCATTTATGGAGACTCTCGTGTTTATGGTTTTGGAAGCTTTGGATATTTTAATGATGCGTTAGTTTTTGCGAATGCTTCCCATACCATTGATAATATTGCCGATTGGGACGAAAACTTAAAAACGATCAATCCTTCCACCGTTATCATCGCATATGGAATCAATGACCTTGGTTTAAAATTGGATGAAAAATATCATGGTTACAAAGAACATTTCAAAGAAATGGTAAATGAACACATCTTGGCACATTGTCCAAACGCAAAAATATATATCAATTCAATTATCACCGCAAACCCTACAGCTATGGCAAATAGTCCAAACTGGTATGAAATTGGTAACTACAACAAACAAATTAAAGAACTATGCGAAGAAACTGGATGGATATTTGTGGATAATAGTACAATTTGCGATGGAACCGATCCGGATGTATATTCAGGAGACGGTGTGCATTTTTCAAGACCGTTCTATTACATATGGGCAGAAAACATCTACGACAAAATAGAATTAAATGATTAGGAAAAGAGTGAGAATCTATTAAGAAGAAATCATTAAACAATATAATTTATATATTCAAAGGCATCATCGCTGTTTTAATCATCGTCGTATTGGTCCTAACTTTTTCTATTCATAAGAACAGTAAAGCGAACATTGAGGAAGTTTGGGAAAAAATGACTGCCTCTTTGGATTTTGAACAAGTACCCGAAATGGACAACCAAGGAATCCGTCGATTTTTAGGATTGGATCCGGATGATTACGCAGGAATCTATTACTGTAAATCTGCCGATCCTATGCAAGCAGGTGAAATTGTATTGGTAAAATTTAAAGACGATGAAGATGCAGATTCCTTTTTATCCAAAATGGAAAGCCACAGAGATGAAAGAACCAATTTATTTGCCGGATATGCTCCGGATGAAGAACAATTATTAAAAAATTCGATTTTAGAAGCAGAGGCAAATTTCGCAGTATTCTTAGTAAATCAAGATGCGCAAACCATGTATGAAATCTTTAAGGAAGAAATTGCGAGGTAATATCTATGACATTTAATAGTTTAATTTTTATCTTTGCGTTTTTTCCAATCGCAATCTTAGCTTATTTTTTAACACCTACACAAAAACTAAAAAATATCGTTTTATTAATCTTTAGTTTGATTTTTTATGCATGGGACAATCCATTTTCTATCCTAATTTTAATTCTGATGATATTTTGGAATTATGCTAGTGGAATTGAACTAAAAAACGCCAAGAAAAAGTCAAAGAAAATATCGTTGATTGTATGTGTAGTAGTAAATTTAATCATACTTTGCGTATATAAATACACAAACTTTATTCTAGGAACCAACATAAAAATTGGGGTGCCTCTTGGATTATCGTTCTTTACTTTCAGCTCCCTATCTTACATCTTTGATGTTGCCTATGGAAAATGTAGAGCGCAATACAATATTTTCGACTTAGCTTTTTATATCGCCTTCTTTGGAAAGATGAGTATGGGACCTATTGTTCAATATAACGATATGGAAGTTTCTATCAATAACCATCCAATGAAGTTTAGTCTATTCAAAGTTGGAATGATGCGTTTTGTGAAAGGTTTGATCAAAAAAGTATTGTTAGCCGATCAATTAAGCTTAATCGTTACTTCTTTAACGGGAAATTCTACCGTATTGGGAAGTTGGTTATTGGCGATTGCTTATACACTGCAATTGTATTTCGACTTTAGCGGTTATAGTGATATGGCCATCGGAATCGGAAATGTATTTGGCTTTGAATGGAAAGAAAACTTCAATCACCCATATACAGCCGTTTCTGTTCAGGACTTCTGGAGAAGATGGCATATTTCTTTATCTACATGGTTTAGAGACTACCTATACATTCCTCTAGGAGGGTCTAGAGTTGGCAATATTCAATATATTCGAAACATTATGATTGTCTGGTTGGCAACGGGATTTTGGCATGGGGCCAATTGGACATTTATCGTATGGGGATTGTATTATGGTCTATTATTAATTCTTGAAAAATTCGTATTAAAAAACATGCTTTCTAAGAACAAGATTATCGGACATATCTATACAATGCTTGTAGTAATCATCGGTTGGGTTTTCTTTATGAGTGCCGATATTTCGACTGCCATTGCTTCTTTAGGACATATGTTCGGAATTGCCAAAGGATTTGCGGATGGACAAAGCATATTCGTACTATCATCAAACCTAGCGATATTCCTTTTAGGAATTATCTTTAGTACAGATATATACGCAACTATCGAAAACATCCTTTTTATTCGTTTTAAGAAAAAAGGCGTATCGTTCATGATGATTCTTTATACTCTATTGTTTGTGCTATGTATCGCATTTATTATCGGAAGTTCATACCAAACATTCTTATATAGTGCATTCTAGAAAGGAGCTTTTCATGAAAAAGAAATATTTATCTACATTTCAAAACCTATTTAGTAAAAGTCTTCTTTTCTTTCTTTTATTGGTTATGGTTATAAATGTTTTGGTTCCGGATAAGAAAACAAGCTATACAGAAAATCGTACATTAGCCCAATTTCCTGACTTTTCTATGTCCAAACTACAAAGTGGTACATTCAGTAAAGATCTTTCTAAATGGTTTAATGACCAATTCATAGGAAGAGATACCATGATTCAAGTAAAATATATAGCGCAAAAACTATCGGGACAAAAAGAAATCAATGGTGTGTATCTGACTCGTAATGGTCTAATTGAAGATATAGAACAACCTAATCAGGAACAACTGGAAAGAAAAATTGATGCGATCAACGACTTCTATCGCTTATATAAGGTTCCAACCACATTCCTATTGGCACCAAATAACGCTTGTGTAAATCGCAATCGTATCTCAAAAAATGCTCCTATTCGAAATCAACAAAAGCTTATTGATAATTTTTATGATTCACTATCTTCAGAAATCGAATGCATCGATGTTTCTAGTACACTAAAAAAACATAACGATGAATATCTATACTATAAAACCGACCACCACTGGACTTCCTTAGGGGCATATTATGGATTCACGGCCTACGCGAGCCAGCTGAACCTTCCTATGCAAGACTTAGAAAAATACCAAAGTATGGTCGCCACTAAAGATTTTAAAGGAACTCTAGCGAGTAAGGTAGGATCGATAGGACTTCGCGATGAAATCGATTTACTGATCGCACCAGATACACCAAATTATTTATTGACAAACATATCGGATGGCTCTTCAAAATTAACGGTATACTCATCCGAAGGTTTAGAATCCAACAATCCATACGATGTATTTTTTGGAGGAAATCACGCTTTACTTCAATTAGAATTAGAAAACGAGTCAAAAAAACACTTATTGATTTTTAAAGATTCTTATGCGAATTCTCTTATTCCGTTCTTGTTGCCATACTATCGAACAATCACAATTCTTGATCCACGATATTGTTACGATGATATTACGCAAATCATGGAAAAATACTTAATTACCGAAGTATTGTATTGTTACAACGCAAACACATTCTTTACAGACACTTCTCTCGCCGATGTGATTGAATACGATCACGAAGCATACGGAATAGAAGATTAGAAACATTATTATAACAGGTAGGACGTTCAAGAGTAATTGAACGTCCTTTTTTCTTTTTACAATGTTGTTTAAAACAGAAAAGAACAATCAATGCGATCGCTCTTATTTTATTGGTCTTCTCTTATTTTAGGAATTTCGACAGTAATCCATTTTACATAGTCTTTTTCCCAAAGTTCAATTCCTTCTTCTGTTTTGAATATAAATGTATGGATTGGTAACTCATCTTCATACTTTATACAATCATAAATAAAGACAAGATATATTCCGGTATCTGCAATATAGTTTTCTCCCGCTCTTACTTTCTGACCAGATAAATTTTTTAGATCAATTATCATTTTAGGTACTGTTTCAAATCTTCGATGAATCTTCTCTATTTCCACATCTACTT
>JAGHTX010000167.1 GCA_018065105.1 Bacillota bacterium | reverse complement strand
ATCGGAAAACAAAAAGATCTAGCAGAAAAGAAATTATTGAATCAACCAGATGTTTTAGCGGATGTATTGAATGCGTTTCTCTTTGAAGGCAAGGAAGTTGTGCAAGAAAAAGATATCTATCCGTATCCAACAGATAGTTCTTAATTTACCACAAAGCTTAAGGGGCTGCAAAGAGATTCTCTGAGTCTTTGGAAACCTAAGGAAGATGAAGGATATTTAATTGGCATAGAAAATCAAACCAATACGGATTCCAAAATGGCATTAAGAGCTCTAGCTTATGATGTTGCTTCTTATTTAGATCAGCTTAGTAAACGAAAGGGGCAATTTTATCCTGCAGTTACCTATGTCTTTTACTATGGAAATAAACACTGGAAAAAGAATAAGAAGCTATCTGAAATGTTTAAACAAAAGAATCTACTGGAGAAATTATTTCAGGATCATCGAATAGAAGTTGTAGAAATCGCATTCCTGGAAAGAGAAGTCATAGAACGATTAAAATCAGACTTCTATATAGTAGCCGATTATTTTGAACAGGTCCGAACAAAGAAGGTATACATCCCACCAAATCGAGAACTAAAACATCCATTAGAAACGTGTTATTTAATGTACACACTTACAAATGACGAAAGATTTCTAGAAATCACAGAACAAAACGGAGGTGTAAAAAACATGTGTGAAGCATTTGATTACTATGAAAACAGAGGAAGACAGAAACGTATACAAGAAGAACAAAAATGGTTATTAGATGCGATTAAACGTAATATGTCCGAAGGTTTCTCTTTTCAACAAATAATGAAAATATTTGGGATATCTCAAGATGAACAAAACTATTATTTCCAAAAACTACAAGAAGAATAGGTGAAATTTATGTGTGAAGCATTTGATTACTATAAAAAAAGAGGAAGAACAAAACTGATTGTTTCCATTTATTAAAATGAGTTATGACGGATTTTAAGGATTTTACACTCTCCTCAAAATTGATCAAGTTTTCTCTTTTTTCAACAATTTTAAAATGAACAAAAATCGGCTGCCTTTTTATAGACAGCCTTTTTGTTAGGATTAAAGAGTCGCTTGATATAAACCATGAATATTGCAGTAAGCGTATACGGCAATTACTTGTTCATCCTTACGAATCTTGAATTTGACTCTTGGTTCCATACCTGGTTTTAGATATTTAAGCTGATACCCTTCATCGGTTTCAAGTAGGATCCATTCAATATAGTGATTCTCTACCATAGGATGAGCAGCAGAGCCAACTTTTACACAAACTCTTTTTGGTTCGATTTCAACAATTGGTACGTGTTTTTCTAAAGCACCATCACTTGTTTGAACTCTTAATAATTCCATATTTTGTCCACAACAAGATGGATTGACTCCAGAATCTTTAATTTTTAGTAATATGTTTCCACAAACATTGCATCTATAGATTTTCATTTGAATCCCTTCTTTCCATATATCCTTGTGGATGTTTACACAATGGGCACATCATCAATGCTTCTTTTCCGGTATATACGTAACCACAATTAGCACAAGCCCAGTTGACTTCTTTGTCTTCTTTAAATAACTTATCCTTCTCTAATTCATCCAATACTTTATAGAACTGAGAAGCGTGATTTTTCTCAATCGATTGGATCATTTGAAAGTAATCTGCACGAAGGTTGTCCCCTTCTTCTCTGGCTTCTTTTTCAAAACGCTTATACGTTTCATTACTTTCCTTATTTTCAGAAAGAATCGCTGCTTTTAACACATCTTCTGTATTCCCTTTTAAATTGCCCAATTCCTTATACCAGATTTTCGCATGTTCTCTTTCATTATCCGCAATCGTTAAGAATAACTTGGCAATATTTGGATACCCTTCTTTCTTGGCAATTGAAGCATAGAAAGAATACTTACTATACGCCTTGGCTTCTTCCGAAAAAGCCTGTTCTAAATTACGCATGGTCTTTTTCTTAGGTTTAAGTATTTCTTGATATTCTTTATATGTTAAAGAAGGAATATCATTTAATACCTGACTATCAAGAATATGCACAATAAATACAGTGTGTGTATCTAATACATTCTTTTGTACAATTTTCCCTTTAAAATAATTATTGACTCCTTCTTCTAGAAGAATATGTTCACCTTCCAAGTGATAAGAAACACCTTCAAATTTGTCTGCATTTCTTCCAGATTGATATCCAAATTGTTCAAAAATCTTGCGACTTGCCTGATTATGAATGGTATGAATGGTTACTAGATCATCTACATCCAATAAAGATCTAGAATACGAGAAGTTAGCCATACTCATAAGTAATGTATCCTCATTAATTTGAATAACCGTATTTAAAATACAACCATTTCTTACATCTCCTTTTTGAATCGTTAGTACAAAAGTACCATAACTTAATTGTTCTAATGCTCTCATTTACCTCACCAACCTTATCTGTACTTTTATTGTATCGAAATATTCATTCCACTTCTGAGCCAAAATGTGATAAAATCTTACTAACGGAACAAGAAATTCCACCGAAAACGGTGGAAGGAGATTATTATGAATAAGTTAGAATTAATTGAACAATTTGCCTACAACTTAGAAAGATTACGAAATAAACTCGGATATTCTCAAGATCAAATGTCTAAATGTTTAGATGTTTCTAGTAGTACGTATCGAAGAATCATCAATCATGAAACCACAAAAGTAGATTTGTATTTTATTACCAAGCTTTATGAATTAACCCATCAATTTGCCTTTCAATTTTGTAACCCAAATTATAAAGAAGATCGAAGACTACGAATTGTATCTACAATTACAGAATTAGACGATACGGCATTAAAAGACATTGAAAACTATGTCAACTTTAGAAAAGCTATTACGTTTAATAAAAAAGGAGAAACAAAGATTGTACCATTCTATCATCCGGTTGGAGAACTAAGCGATAATATGATCTTTAATTCTTTTTCCTATACGCAATTAGACATCTCTTCTTGTCCAGATTCTATTAAATGGCAGGTGGATTGTGCGTTAGAAATATTAAACAATCATTTCCATCCAACCTATCATTTAAACGATATCCTTCTTATTGCCCAAAGACCACCTAGAGATGGAGACATTGGACTTTTCATTGAAAAAGAAACAAGAAAAATGTTTATTCGAGTATTCAAAATGGAATCACCTAGAAAACTCATTCCAGTCAGTGACTCTGGTAGAATTATTGAAGTCGATGAAAAAGATATTGAAGATATGAATAAGTGGATCAAATTTGGTGTAGTCGTAAGTAAGATGTATTAAAAAGAGATTTCAGTCTTTTCTGAAATCCCTTATCTTTTTGATGTATCTTTATCTATTCTTGTATCCAATGTAGGAAATGATCCATATCTGTTAACAATTCATTTTGACGATCTAACACTTCTTGAAGATCCCCTTTATTCATTTCATGTTCAATTCCGTTTCTTAATAATTTAGCACTTTTTGATCCACGTTTTTTATAAATTCCTGCCCCACTAAAAATCTTTTCTAACAGATTATCTTCAAAAGAATATCCAGCTAAAGATAAAGCTGTTTTAACCTGTAAAATCTGAATAGTAAGAGTATGATTTGGATTATACTTTTTATTGATAATTAAGTATTTTTTTAAGACCATTTTATAAAGCGTTTCACAAAGAATAAACTTTTCAATAAAAATATCTCTTACCTCACGAACACCAGGTTCTTCTAGTTTTTGTGTAATCTCTGCATATTTTTTTCTCACTTCTTCACGAATCGAAGCTTTTTCTTCTCTTGAAAATTGAATAGAACTTTTTGCCATTTTTTCCCCTTCTTAAAATAAATAATATATTTTTTCTATTAGTATAACTGATCAAT